>DASPKR010000605.1:0-8194 GCA_035627975.1 Pyrinomonadaceae bacterium
CCAAAGCCACGGGGTCGGCCCCCGCAGGACGGGGCGGCCCGCGAGGCATAGCACGGGCTGGTTGATGGCGGGCGCGGCGAGGAAGAGAGAGCGCGGCGCGGTTCGCTCGCGCGCGAAGTCGGCCGCGGCAATCTCTTCGTCGTCGAAGAGCCGTGCGCGCGCACGCGCCTCGCTTCGGAGCGCGAGGAGGCCCGAGGCGACCGACGCGAGCACGACCACGGCGACAGCCGCCCGCAAGGCGAAGGCATGGAGCGGCGGCCGACGCCTCGCCGCCCAGAGCCGCGCGAGCCACGAGCCCACGAGCACACAGTTCGCCGCGTGCCAGTAGTGCATCAGCTTTATGTTGTCGAAGGCGTTGGGCGTGACCATCAAGATGAGGCTGAGGGCGAAGAGGCCGGCGAAGGCGAGGTAAAAGACTCGCCAGTGCCTGGGCGCCGCGAGCCACGCGAGGCCCGCCAGCAGGAGCGCGAGCCCGAAGTTTCTCAGCATGTAGAGCGGCCAGCTCGCCTCGCCCTGACCCATCCATCCCGGCTGAAGCCTTACGAAGCCGCCTTCGGCCGCGTGGACCGCGACCGCGAGCAGCCTCGGCGCCGCGAGCAACAGCGCGGGCGCCCAGAACGCGAACCACGCGCGCCGCGGCCGTAGCGCCGAGAGCAGGAGGCCCACCACCACGACCGCCGCGTATGTGTGCGGGTGAAAGAGAGGCAGCAGCCCCGTCATCAAGCCCGCGGCGAGCAGCAGTCTCGACTCACTCGGCCGGGCGTCGCCGCCCGCGCGCCTCCAAACGACCGCGAACAGCGTGAAGACCATCAGGCCCAACGGCAGGCCGTAGAGGCTCGTGCGCTGAGGCAGCATCGTGTCGGCCACGAGGTTCGTCCAGTGTATGCCGCGCTCCCACGCGTTCGCGTAGTTGACGTTGTTCGAGTTCCAGAAATCCGTGAGCGTGCGCCCGCTCGCGCGCCAGTCTGAGAAGAAGTAGAGGAAGCCGAGGCCGCCGTTCAGCAGGAACAGGAAGGTCGCCAGCGCCGCGGCGCGCTGCGAGCGCGCGACGCGAAGGGCGGCCGAGTAGAAGATGGCGACGGTCGCGAGCGCGAGCGGCAGCGCCGTCCAGACGAGCGCCGCGCTCATGCCTACCCCCGTGCGCATCAGGATTGCCGTCTGGAAGTCGGGAACGAATGGGTAGTGGAGCGGCTCGGGCGGGAGCGGGGTATAGACGGGCGGGAAGTTTTCGCCGTAGAGGAACGACGACGCGAGCGCGGCGTGCAGCGCCATGTCGTACCAACTGCTCCCGCCCGAATAGACGCCTCCCGCCTCGCGCGGCAGCATGTGCGTCGAGAACAGGTGCCACAGGACGGGCGCGAAGACGACGAGCACGAGCGCGAGCCCCGCGTGCCTTCGCGGCGTGATTTTCAGGCGCCACCCGCCGCCCCGCAGTCTCCGCAACTCGGGCAGCGAGAGCGCAGCGGCGGCGAGCCAGGCGAGCGCGGCCGCCCAGACGACCTGCGCGTGCGTGAGCCGCCCCTGCCAGCGCGCGGCCGCGTAAACACACAGCGCCGAGAGCGCCCAGCCCAGCACAGTCCCCCACGCCAACTGCTCCGCCCCGCCCGGTAAGCCCCGCAGCGCCCGCCGCACAAGGGCTGCGCCCGCGAGCGCGGCCCCGACGAGGAAGAGCACGGCGAGAGTCATACGAGAAGGGGCGAGGGCGCGAAACGTTTTTCAGTTTGAGGAGGGCTCACTTCTTATCCGCGGCCTTCTTCTGCTGGTACTCGATTGAGTTCATGAAGGCGGCGGAGAGCTTCGACGGGTTATTGTTGCGCTCCAAATCTTCGACCCAGAAGTTGACGCCGAACATTCCCGTGTCGGGCGGGTCGTCGGGGTTGCGGCGGAAGTAGCCGAAGTAGTGAAGGACGACGAGCGAGCGGTTACGCTCGCGCTCGACGAAGCGCGGGTCTTCGGCGACCTTGAGGAGCGCGCCGCCGCGCGTCACGGCGCCCGACCTCAGAGCCTCGACCAGCGCCGCGCGCTCGGCGTCGCCCGTCTGGAGCCCCGCGTTGGCGAGCAGGCGATCAACGAACTGCGCTTCGTCGAGGCCCGCGAAGGCTTCGCGGAAGTCTGGCCGGCGCGTCAGACTTTCCGCTAACTCGCGCATGTTGGCTTCGAGGCGCCGGTCGTCCTCCTCGAAGCCGGCGATGACGCCGCTGCCCACCGCCTTCAAGTCATTAAGGAACTCCGCGTAGCGCGGGAGCCGGCCCGTGGCCGCGACGTGGAGGCGGAAGAGCGTCTGCGAAGCCTCCTGGTACTGGCCGAGCATGTTGACGGGGTCGTCCTCAACGAGCGCCGCCCACTCGCGTATCGAGAGGCCGAAGGGGAGGGCGGCCTCGCTTTGCGCGTCGGGCTCGTTGCGCGTGACGGCGTACAGGTCGTCGCGGCCGTCGAAGCGGTTGATGAAGCGCAGCCGACCCGAGGCCACGCCGCGAGCGAGGAAAGTCTCGTAGTCGGCGCGCCGCTCGGGCGGGACGAGGTGCGTCTGCACGACGAGGTAGGAGGCAGGGATTTTTTCGAGCAGCTCCATGAACTGGAGCTGAATGGTGCCGCCGCGCGTGAGCCACTCGATCTGATCCTCGTAGGGCGGGTTGAAGCCCGAGGTGCCGTTCACTAGCGGTTTGGCGTGGTCGGCGGCGCGAAGTATGTGGCGGTGATTGTAGTCGCCGCCCGCCGGGAGCGCGACGATGCCGCCCGTCATCGGGGTCTCCTTCAGCCGCAGCGTGACGGAGTCGGGGAACACGTCGCCCCGCATGAACTTGAGGGGCGCGCCGTTCAGCTCTATCAAAAGCAGGGCGCACGCGGCGGCGAATACCGCCCACTCGCGCACGCGCGGCCGGCGCTCGCGAATCAGCTCGGCGAGCCGCACGGTCCCGAGCCCCGCGAGCACCGCCAGGCCCATGTAGCAGATCATCGCGCCGCGCGTAGGCACCCGCATGCTTCGGAATAGCGGGATGAGGTCGTAGAGAATCCGGTAGAAGAAGAAGTTCCAGCCGAGCGAGTAGCAGAAGCCGACGACGCACCACACCGCGCCGAGCCAGAAGGCGTCCGTCCGCCGCGGCGAGCGTATCGTCTCGACGAGATTCTCGTGCTCGCTCAGGCGCAGAAAGAACGGCGGGTACGCGAGGCACAGCCGCGCGATGACGGCTACTGTCAGGACTGCGAGCACGCGCTCTGACGTGACGTAGTTGAAGACGCCCCACCAGAAGGCGGTGCCGTGGAAGCCGACGGCGAAGACGGAGAGGACGAGCGAGACGACGATGAGAGTGTCGAGCCGCCCAACCCATTTCGCCTTAGCTGCCGCCGCGCTCGCGAGCGAGCGCGTGATAGCGCGCGCCGGCTCGACTATGAGAACTGCCGCGAGCGAGAGCAGCACGGGCAAGAGCCCCGGGAAGAGCTTGAACTGGCCGCCGCCGGGGATTGCCTCTCCCATTCCGTGCCAGAACTTGTTTCGGTTCTCGGCCGAGAGCCAGTGGACGGGCCACGCGGAGTTGGCCTGTATCTCCCAGACGTTGCGCTTGAAGCCGTAGAGCTTCGACGCGATGTAGTACGGCAGCATGAAGGGCAGCAAGCCCAAAGCCGCCCCGCCCGCCGCCGCCGCGCCCCGCCGCCAGAACGCGCGCTCGCGCCAGAGGCCGTGCCGTGTCAGCAGTATCGCGGCCGAGAGCGCCAGCGGCACGAGCGAGAGCGCGAACCACGAGACGGTCGTCAGCCCCGTCGCGAATAGCGCGAAGCCGAGCCATGCAGCGCGGCGCCGGCTCCGCTCGCGCGCGAAGAGCACGAACGCCTCGAAGAGGAGCGGCACCCACGGAGAGAACAGGTAAGGCAAGTGCGAGAGCAGGTGAAAGCGGTAAGGTATGAAGGCGAAGATGATGCCGGCGACCCACGCCGCGCCCGTCGAGCCGGTGAGCGTGCGCGCCAGCCGGAACGCGCCGTAGCCGCACAGCGCGAAGCCGAAGTAGAGCGCTACGGCGTGCACGGTGAGCGGCCGTAAGCCCAGAGCGAAGAGCGGGAAGAAGGGCAAGGCGAGCCCGTAGTTGTGCTCGCTGAAGGCGAGCGTGTAGCGGTAGGGGTAGAATACGTTCGAGTGGAAGAGGTTCAGAGGGTCTGTGAAGGTCTGGTGGTAGTCCCACCACAGAATCCACGCGACGAGGTAGGGGTCGCCGGGGTCTGCGACGGCGTCGCGCATGCGCGTCACGTACGGCCACGTCAGCAACGCCGTCAGCAGGCAGAAGGCGAGGAAGATGAGTAGCTCGCGCACGAAGGCCGCGCGCGCAAGGCCCGCCAGGCGGGCCGCGAGCCCCCCGCCCGGCCGCACCTCTTCAGTCTCCGTCCCCCTCTCTTCTGCGGCGGGCGCGGTTGCCATTTTTACGCGCGAAGTGTTAGCTTCCACCCTGAAGTCACGAGTCAGCAGCCGGTATAAAAACTTTCTTCATCAAGCGGGCCGAGGCGCGGGCGTCAGGTGACGTTGTGCGGAGCCTTCTGCCTCCCGTCTGCTGACTTCTGACCCCTGCTTCAGAAGTCGGGATTGTGTGCGCCGCGCGCGCCCGGTGTCAAGACGGCCGGGCCGCGGAGTCGAGCCCATGTACAAGAACCGCCGCATCGCCGTCGTCGTCCCAGCCTACAACGAGGCGCGCCACGTCGGCGACGTTCTGCGCGGGGTGCCAGAGTACGTTGACCACGTCCTCGCGGTTGACGATTGCAGCGCCGACGACACCTTCGAGGTGATGAAGGCCGTGGGCGACGCGCGCGTCGAGGCGCTGCGCACGCCGGAGAACCAGGGCGTCGGCGGCGCGACGCTCGCGGGCTACCGCCGCGCGCTCGAGCTGGGCTGCGACGTTGCCGTGAAGATGGACGGGGACGGGCAGATGTCGCCCGAGCACCTGCACCTCCTGCTCGACGCCCTCGTAGAGCAGGGCTACGACTACGCGAAGGGCAACCGCTTCCTCGCGGGCGAGTCGCTCGCGCAGATGCCGCGCCACCGCCTGTTCGGCAACGTCGTGCTCACCTTCCTCAACAAGCTAGCCTCCGGCTACTGGCACGTCTTCGACCCGCAGAACGGCTACACGGCCGTCACCGCCGAAGCGCTCCGGCGCCTCGACTTCGGCGCGATTCACCGCCGCTACTTCTTCGAGAACGACATGCTCATCGCGCTCAACTTCCACAACGCGCGCGTGCGGGACGTCGCCATACCGGCGCGCTACGGCGACGAGCAGTCCGACCTGAACCCCTTCAAGGTGGGCGTCACCTTCCCGCTTCTGTTCCTACCGCGCCTGTGGCGGCGCGTCTATCAGAAGTACGTGCTCCGCGACTTCTCACCCATCGCGCTCTTCCTCTTCGCGGGCCTCCTGCTCTTCGCGTGGGGCGTCATCTTCGGCGCCTACCACTGGGCGAAGAGCGTCTGGACGGGCCACGCCACGCCGACGGGGACGATAATGCTCTCTGTGCTGCCGCTCATACTCGGCTTCCAGTTGATACTCGAAGCCGTCGTGCTCGACATAAGGGAGACGCCGCGTTGAGGGCGCGCGGCCTCCTCGGCAAAGTCGAGCTCGGCGACGTGATGCTCTTCCCCTACGCCGTCGTCTTCGCGCGCCAGTGCTTCTGGGCGGTCGGGAACGACTACGTGGCATGGGCGCTCACGCTCGCCGCCGCGTCGGCCGTGTGGCTCGCGCACCTCTACGCTAAGCCGGAGGCCGAAGAGAAGACGCCGCGCGTCTTCTGGCTGGTCGTGGGCCTGCCGCTCCTCTTCGTCTATCTGCTGAGAGCGCCGCTGCCCGACCTCTCGTTCGACGTTTTGAACCACCGCCTCATACAGGGCGAGCGCGCGCTGCGCGGCGCGCAGCTCATGCCGGCGGACTTCTTCCCGACCATCTTCCCCTTCAACCCCGCGTCGGACATGCTGACGGGCCTGTTCCGCCACTTGCTCGGCTACAGGCTCGGGACGGTCGTAAACCTGCTCGCGCTCCTTTGGGCGGGGACGGTTCTCGAAAAGCTAATCAGGCCATTCGTCGGCGGGGCAGCGCTCCGCACGCTGTGCGTGCTGCTCGTGCTTTTTACGGAGCACGTGCTCTTCGAGATAAACAACTACATGGTTGACCTGCTGGCGCTGCCGCTCGCGCTCGAAGCCCTGCGGCTAGCGCTCCGCTACGACGAATCGGAGCACAAGCGGCGCGACCTCGTCTTCTCGGCCCTGCTGCTCGGCGCGTGCGTCGCGCTGAAGCTGACGAACGCAGCGATGGTCTTGCCCGTCCTGCTCGTCTTCGCCGTGCGGATCTTCTCGCGGCGGATAAGCGCCGCGACCGTCGTTCTGGTGCTCGTCTCGGGGCTCGCCTTCCTGCTCCCGCTACTGCCACACGCGATCTACATTTACGCGGAGACTGGCAGCCCCTTCTTCCCGCTCTACAACAAGCTCTTCGCGTCGCCGCTCTGGCCGCACATGAACCCTTACGACGGCCGCTGGGGGCCGCGCGACTGGCCGGAGACGCTTCTGTGGCCCTTCCTCATCGTGTCGAAGCCGGAGCGACTCTCGGAGCTTAACGTCTATTCGGGCCGCATCACTCTGGGCGTCGTCGCGGGAGCTCTCTCGCTCGTCCTCCCCCGCATCGGGGCTCGCGCGCGGCTGCTCGGCCTCGCCACGCTCTCGGGCGCGCTGCTCTGGAGCGCGACGAGCGGCTACATACGCTATGCGCTCTTTCTCGAACTGCTCGCTGGCCTGCTCTTCGTGAACCTCGCGCGCTACGCCTACGACCGCGCGGCGCGGCTCCCCCGCCCGGCACGGATCGCCGCGGCCGCCCTGCCGGTCGCGCTCCTGAGCGCGCAGTGCGCGCTCTCCTGGTCTTACGTCACGCGGACGGAGTGGAGCAAGCGACTGACTCTCTTGGACGACCCCGGCGCGTGGCGGAAGGAAGCGCGCTGGCTGTGGCGCGACCGCGACTTGATGAAGTTCCAGACAGAGGAGGCTCGCTCGCTCTTCGCAAGGGTTGACGCGTGGGTCGTGAGCGGCGTTAAGACGAACGGCGTCGAGGTGCTCCTTCGGCCCGACGTGCCGATGCTCGCCGTCAACAACCTCGAATACTTCGACCGCCCCGACTCGCGCCGGCGCTTCGCGCGTGCCCTCGAAACACTCCGGGGCAAGCGCATCTACTCGCTCAGCCTGACGGAAGACCTCAACTCCTCGCTCGAATACCTGCGCCGTCGCCGCCTCGTCGCGGGCGAGGTCAAGACCTTCACGCTCCCCTTCTTCTCCGCGCGCACGCAGTTCCACGTCGCGCTAATCGAAGTCGGCCTGCCGCCGCCGCGTGAGGTGCCGAGGCGCGCCCCCGACTCGCCCGAGGCGAGCGAAGCGACCGCCCCCCTCGACGACGAAGCCTACCAGGCGGGCTTAGGCGTCGCGGGGCTGCCCTCCGTGATGCGGCCGGGGCAGAGGGCGACGATAACAGTCACGGTGAAGAACATGAGCGAGTTCGTGTGGCCCTCGCGCGGGCGGAAGGACTACACGTACCTCATCACCGTGGGCGACACTTGGCTCGCCTCGGACGGCGAGACTCTCGTCAACAACATGGACGGCCGAAACACCCTGCCGCGCGACCTCTGGCCGGGTGAGGAGGCGACTGTACCGCTCGACATCACCGCGCCTAAAGAACCGGGCGAGTACGTCTTAGAGATTGACCTCGTGCAGGAGGGCATAACGTTCTTCCGCGACAAGGGGTCGCGCCCCTTGCGCGCGGCGGTAAAAGTCGAATAATGGTCGCGGACGTTTTTAAGCTTTCCGCTTGAGGGTGAAAAGATTATGAGCTTGAGGAATTTGGCGCGCGGCTGCGCGCTCTCGCTCGCGCTGCTCGTTGCCGCTTGCGGCGGGCGCGAGGCGGGCAACACCAGCGCGGGCGCTACGGCCGAGCCGGCGGGGCCGAAGCCGCCCGCCGCGCTGCCCGACAACGGCTTCAAGGCGCAGATAACCCTGCCCGACCCGCCGACGAAGCTGCGCGCCGGGCAGAAGCAGACCGTGCAGGTGAAGATAAAGAACGCGAGCGACGTGCAGTGGTACGCGCGCGGCGGCGAGTTGAACACGAACCCCGACAACCGCTTCTACCTCGCGGCCGGCAACCGCTGGCTCAAGGGCGACGGAGGCGAGATGGTGACGAACATGGACGGG
>DASPKR010000606.1:0-3346 GCA_035627975.1 Pyrinomonadaceae bacterium
CGGTTGCGCACGACGGGCGCGTAGCCGGTTGCGAGCCGAGGCGTCGTGACGAGCGCGTCAACGCCTCGGGCGGGGTCGCGGTCGTCACGGAAGGAGAGGTAAGGCGAGAGCATGTTCCCGGCCCTCTCGGCGGCCGGCAGGATTCTCCGGCCGAACGCCTCTTCAGACCACGCGCGCACGGCCGGGTGGACATTCTCGCCGTGTTCGAACTGATATGTGACGTTGTAGCGATAGTCGGCGCCGTCGGTCACGTGGCAGTCAATGAAGAGGTCAGGCCGCCACTCGTCCCAGAGCCTGAGCCAAGCGCGCGTCTCGGGCGCGTCGGCCTTCGCGTAGTCGCGGTTGAGGTTCAGGTTCGTGGCGTTCGCGCGCCAGCCCGCCTCGGCCGGGCCGTTCTGGTTGATGCGGTTGAAGGGGCCGCGCCGCTCGTGGCCGTCCACGTTATAGACGGGGATGAAGAGGAGGACGACTCGGTCGAGGAGCGCGGCGCGCCGCTTCGTGACGGCGATGTCGCGCAGGAGGGCTAGGCCCGCGTCCTTGCCGTCGGTCTCTCCGGCGTGTATGCACGCCTGCACGAGCACGACGGCCTTGCCCGCCCGGCGCGCGGCGGCCGGCGTCAGCGCACCGCCCTTCGCGGCGACGATGAGCGGGAGCGGGCGGTTCTGGCCGCTGCGGCCGAACTCGGTCAGGCGAACCCACGGCGAGGCCGCGTCGAGGCGTCGCGCGTAGGCGAGCGTCTCTTCGAGCGTGGGCGTCTCGCGGTAGTCTGTCCTCTCGGCGTGGGTGAGCCACGCGGGCGGGACGTTCTCCGACTCGCTCTGCGCGCGAGCGCGCGGCGGCGCTAGGGCCAGCAGCACCGCCGCGAAAAGCCACAATCGCTTCATCTCTTGACGGGCGCGCCGCAGGCGCGACAGTTAGCGCGGCGGCGCGCGTTGAGCGTGCCGCAGGAGGCGCAGCGGTTGTACATCGTGCGCGCGAACCAGTTCGTGATTAGGGCGCTCAGGAGCAGGATGGCGACGAAGACGGCGATGCTCGCGAGCGTGTCGCTCAACCCCTGTACCTCTCGAGCATATCGGTATGGTAGCGGCGGCCGCGCTCGTAGCCGCGGCGGAAGGCGCGGTCGTCGCACTCGTCGCCGTAGCACTCGCGCAGGCGCGCGAGGTCTTCGTCGTATGAGCGCGAGCGCGCCGCGGGGTGGAGGGCCGCCTCGAAGCCGCGCCGGTGGACGGGCTCTACCTCGCCGAAGTCGCTGCCCTCGGCCTCGTACTCCGCGGCCTCGGCGTCGCGAAGGCCGACCCACCACGCCTCACGTGCGGCGTCAATGCTCTCGGCGCCGGCCTCGTCGAGAATGGCGCGGGCGCTATAGACGGCGCCCTCGTCGTCGAGCGTGACGATGATGACGGAGTGGCCTTTTCGCAGCGCGTCCTCATAGACGAAGAGCTCGTCGTGCGGCAGCTCGCGCGCCATCGAGTCTTCCAGCGCCCCGCCAGCGGCCGCGCCGGTCGCCGCCCCGCCCGCGCCGAGCAGCGCCGCGCCGATGATGCCGGCCGCCAGAATCGGCCCGACCCCTGGGACGAAAAAGCTCGCGGCCGCCGCGCCGAGGTGCAAGCCCCCGGCGACGCCTAAAGCGCCCCCGACGGCCGTCCCCAGAGCCTTGCCCATGCCGGGCTGCTCTGTCTCCGTGGTCGGCACGGCGTCGAGGTCTTGCTGCGTGGCGCCGGGCGAGAGAAGGCTTATACGCTCGTCGGAGAAGCCCGCCGAGCGAAGGCGCTCGGCCGCGCTTTCGGCCTCCGCGCGGGAGTTGAAAATGCCGGCGACAGTGCTCATCGTTACGGCCTCCTGGTTGTAGTGGTCGAAGGGAAAGTGTCGGCGGCGATTGTAGCACGAAGCGGCGCCGAAAAAGTTGATTGAGCCGGGGCGGCCGGTCGTGTTAAAGTCCTTCTCGTCTTCCTGAATTCCCTGCCCCTTCGCGGAGAGCCCTGGATATGATCGGAGTCGTCGAGAAGCACTGGCCGATGTCCGTCGGCGACGGCAAGGCCACGCGCAAGAAGAGGCCGCGCATACTTGCCATAACGACCGACTGCTGCACGGGCTGCGCCGGCTCGCCCGCCTGCATCGAGTACTGCCCGATTGAGGCGTGCATGTTCTGGGTGCCGGACGAGGATCACCCGCCCTTCGGCCGCATAGAGGTTGACCCGTACCTCTGCATCGGCTGCCAGAAGTGCACGAGCAAGGGGCCGGACGGCGCCTTCCTCGACGGCTGCCCCTGGGACGCAATCGAGATGGTGCCGACCGACGACTGGGAGGCCATGCACGGCCTCACGCTCCCCGACGCCCCGCCGCCGGCCCCGTAGAACCGGCCACAGTCATTTGCCCTGCGAGCGGCGCCTGATGGCTTCGGCCGTCAGCGCCGCTTGCCTTTTCACGTCGTCGCTCAGGTGCTCGACCCCACCCTCGTAGCGGGAGACGAGCGCGAGGTCTTCAGGCTCCCCGAAGTACGCGAGGCCGATGAGCGCGTCGCGCGCCTGCTCTGAGTCCGGCGCGATTAGGAACAGCGGCTCTCCCTTCCTGACCGACGCGCCCTCCGCCGCGAGAGCCTTCTCGACTCGGCCCGGCACCGGCGAGCGCACTTCCACTCGGCCGCCGCCCGCCGTAGCTAAACGCACGAGCAGCGATTCTCTCTTCACCGGCGTCCCCGCGCTCAGGACTGTCTCGGCGGTGCCGTCCGCGGGCGCCTCGACCGCGTAGGGGCGGAGCATCGCGAGGAGTTCCGGGCGGCAGCGCGCGTCGCCGAAGCGCACGAGCGCGAGCGCGGCGTTGCGGCGCACAATCGGCTCCGGGTCAGCCACTAAACGCAGGAGCGCCGCGCGGAACTCTTCCGACCTGTGCTCGACGCCCATCACCCATGCCGCCGTCATGCGCAAATCTGTCGAGGGGTTGTCGGCCAACGCGGCGACGCTCGGGAACCAGCGCGCCGCGCCCGCGTCGCCCGCCGCCACGCGGTCGGCCACCTGCGAGAGCGCGTGCTGCGCCTGCCGCGGCTTGCCCTCGCGCAAATACTTCTCAATCTCCTCGTCGCCGAGCGTGCGCCCGAACCAAGTCCAGTACCACGTGAGGAACGGCACGACGACGAAGAGCGTGGCGAGTAGGACAAGCGGCCACGGCGTTCGCCTCCGGCCACGCGCCTCCCCGCGGTCGGGCGGCGCCGCACCGCCGGGACTGCCGTTCGAGCCAACATCTCCCAAAGCCGCCTCCCCGGTCGGCTCACCGCGGCGGGTAGAGCCAGTAGAGCATCACGTAAACCAGAACGCCCGTCACCGAGACGTAGAGCCAGAGCGGGTAAGTC
>DASPKR010000607.1:0-2140 GCA_035627975.1 Pyrinomonadaceae bacterium
CAGCGCGAGGGCGCACACCATGACGGCCGCGAGGCAGGCCGGCGCGATTCTGCGCAGCATTTTGGCGGGAAGGCTCTTGGAAGAAAGCATCGCTCGGTAAAATTCCGGTACGGGGCTAGTATGCCGTCGCGGCGCGAGGGCGCGCAACCGCGCGCGCGTGGCCGTCCCCGGACGTAGTCGCGCCGGAGTCTTTGGGTACTGTACGGGCGGCGGGCGTTGCTTAAAAGTGAGACGGCGGGCCGGCGAAGGACTCCTGTCCTTCGCCGGCCCGCGCGTGTTGAGCCTCTCTTTTACCGCTGTCGGGCGCGGCGGCGAGGGGCCGATGGCTCGCCGGCTTCGGCCGCGGGGACGGGGGCGGGGAAGGGGACGGGCGCGGGCGGCGCGGGGCGCGCGGACGGAGTGCGGCGCGTGCGGCGCGCTTCGGAGCGCTCGGCCTCGACGGCGGCGGCGCGCTTGGCCTTCTCTATGCGCTTACGCGGGACTAGCTGGTAGCGCAGCTCCATCTCCTGCGAGACGCGGTAGATGTGCTTGGCCTTCTGCCCGCGCTCGGCGCGGCGCAGCACCTCGACCGTTTCGAGCAGCTCGGCGCGGTCTTCCTTGTCAATCCATATGTAAAGGGATTCGGCCATCTCTCTTAAAACCTCCAGACGGATCAGCTTGTGCAGCTCTTCTGGCCTCGCGACGGGCGCGACGTGCGTGAGCGACGGGTCGCGCGCGGCCGCCGGGGCGGCGTCCCCTTCCTGGCGGCGCCGGGCCTCGTAGTAGTCGGCGACGAGGGCGTTGACGCCCTCACGGTGCTCGTCGTAGAAGAGCGCGAAGTCGTTGCAGCGCGCGCGGAACGCGCAGCTCACCGAGCACACGAGCGCGTCCTTAAAGTGTGTGTAGCGGTTGCAGTACAGTCTGAGACGCATCGTTCGCCGCGCGTTGGCGCTTTCGGGAGCGTCGGAGACTATACCACGCGCGTTCCGCGTGTGCAACGCGGCGTTGCGCGTGAAACAAAGAAGGGCTGAGATTTGTTGATTAAATCGGGAGCGGGCGGGCGTATAATCGGGGCCGGCCGGTCACGCCTCCGCCAGCCCTTTCATCAATAATTCTCTTACCACTAGCGCGAACGACGCCGCCACCCCGCGCGCCGCGAGGCGGGAGGGTGACGGCTATGTACAGGCCGAATTTCTGTTCTGAGTGCGGCGAGCGTGTGGTGCGTGCGCGCTGGCGCGTGTGGACGAGCAGGCGGTTCTGCTCGGCTTGCGCGCGTCGCTTCCGGCGCGGGCGGGCTCTTGTGTCGCTGGCGCTAACGGTGAGCCTGGTCTGCGCGGGGTTCGTGCTCGGGAGGATGGGAAGGCCGAAGCCGCCGCCTTTAGTCGTCGAGCGCGGAGTCCTGGAGCTTGCGCCTATCCCGGCGCCCGGCGCGGTGACGGCCGGGGAGGGAGGGGAGCCGGCACGCAAGCCCGCGCCGGTTTACGGCCCGGACGGCACGGCGTCGGAGCGGCCGACGGAGCCGGGCGAGGTCATCTCCATCTGCGGCGCGCGCACGCAGAAAGGCGCCCCGTGCCAGCGGCGCGTCCGAGGCACGGGCCGCTGCTGGCAACACCGGGGGCGCCCGGCCATGCTCCCGCCGTCGAAGCTTGTCGTGCAGGAAGTGCCTTGAGGCTTAACTCTTCGACCCGAGCTTGATGAAGGCCGCGCGGAGGCGCGCGTGCCGCTGCATGAGACGCAGGTAGCGCGTCTCGTCGGGGCCGGCTTTGGCCCGGACGATGTTGATGACGGCGGCCTTTTCGTCATCGCCCCAGCGCGCGAGGTCTGGGACGAGCGCGAGCGGGAGCGAGAGGCTTTCGAGCGCGCGCAGCCGTTCGCCGCGCCAGCGCGAGGCGTCGAGGCCGAGCGAGCGCGAGACTCGGGCGACCGATGCACGGCGGAGACTGTCGGCGTCGCCGCCGTGCTCCTCGGCCATGCGGCGCGCGACGGCGAGGCCCAAGTTGCGGGCGTGGAAGGCGTCCCACTCGCCTCCGCCGCCCGCAGCGGCGGGCGCCTCGAAGAGAAGGTAGTCGCCGGCAAGCGCGCGCAGCGTGCGCGCAGTAGTCCTGTAGCCGGGGCGTGCGCGGAGCCTGCGCTCCTCCCGCTCGACGAGCCGGGCGAGGCG
>DASPKR010000608.1:0-5359 GCA_035627975.1 Pyrinomonadaceae bacterium
CTCCGCGGCCGGGCGGTGTTTGTCGGCCGAGGGGGAAGAGTCTGCCGGGGACGCGGCGGCCGGGGCCTTCGCCGCGGGCGCGGGCTTGACTGCTTTAACAGGTTTCGGCTTGGGCTCGCCACGCCACGCGGGCGTGGGGTAGTCGTATGCGGGGAGCGTGCCGCCCGCGGCCTGTAGGATCGCCGCGAGGTCGCGCTCGACGTAGCGCCGCTGCTTGCGCGGGTCGCGCACGTGGCCCATCGGCGGCCCCATGTAGAGCGCGCCGCACGTCTGGCACTGGTAAAGCACGTCGTCGCCGCGCAGGTAGGCCGCCGAAGGGTGGCGCGTATCTTTCTGCTTGAGGTGGCCGTTGCAGAGCTTGCCCTTCTCGTTCTTCTCGTTGCAGACGGTCTGCCCCACGGCGAAGCGCTTCGGCACGCCCGGCTTCGACTCCTGCTGCTCGGTCGGCGCCCGCTTCGCGGCAGGCTCGTTGCCTTCGCTCGACATCTTTTGAGTTAGCTCCTCCGCGCGGAAATTTCGGAGACTGCGGGACTGCGAGCATCTTACGCAGAAGCCGTCTGGCGCGTCAACGAGGGCGGAAGTGTGTTAGCATGCGCGCTCAAAGGAGACTAAGGGACGTGAGCACCGAACTCGACAGAGAGACTGCCGACCGCGACGGCGAGCTTTTCATCCGCGACCTCGCCGAGACCTGCACGCGCGGGCCCGCCGCCGCAGGCGAGCGCGCCAAAGACGAGGACGATTACGACGACGATGACGAGGGCGTCGTCACGACCATGATGCTCGGCGAGGAGGGCGACCGCGGCGGCGCGGACGAAGAAGAGACGGACGAGGGCGTCGTCACGACCATGATGGTCGGGGAAGAGGGCAAGTGAGCCGGGGGCGCGGCCGGGTCAGAGCGGCGCGAGCAGCAGCTCTCCCAGCGCCTCGGTGACGGGCGAGCGCCCCGTGCGCTCCTCGATGGCGGCGAACATCGGCGAGGGGTTGCACTCGAGGACGACGAACGAGCCGTCGGCGCGCCGCTTGATGTCGAGCCCCGTAAAAAGCATGCCGCACGCCTCGGCCGCCCGCGCCGACGCCTCGCGCTCGGCCTCGGTCAGCGCGGCTTCCGTCAATCCCTTCTCACTCCCGCGATAGTCAACCTCGTCCGACAGAATCTCGTAAGCCGCCACGACGCGCCCGGCCACGACGTAGGCGCGCAAGTTTCTGCCCGCAGCCTCCTCCTGAAAAAGCACCGGCGCGCGCGCGAGCGCTTCGAGCCGCCCTTCGCCCAAGTCTTCAGGCCCGAGCCGCCTGCACAGGCCGCCGCCCGCGAGCGGCTTATAAACGACACACCCCGCAACCTCTTCGGCGAAACGGCGCAGCGCCACCGGGTCGTTCGTCGCGAGCGTGCGCGGAGTGGGGACTCCGGCCGCGCGAAGGCGCGCGAGCTGTTCGAGCTTAACGAAGTGCTGGTCGAGCGCTTCGGGGCGGTTCACGAGCCGCGCCCCAGCGCGCCCGAGCGCGAGCACGAAGCCCGCCAGAAACGACTGCCGCTCCCGCTCGGCCGCGTACCGCAGCCTCCACTTCGAGAGCAACTCCGTCGTTGTCCCGGCTTCCACCTCCGGGTCGAAGTCGAAGAACGGCATCGTCATCGGCAAAGAGCGCACGTACCACGCCGACCCGCCCGGCAGCCGCCCGCCCCCAAGCCGCGCAACGCCCTCCTCGACCGAAAGCCTCAGCCGCGCCGGGAACCGCCCCGAATCAATCAACAGCGGCTCTACGCCGCGCCCTCTCAAGTAAGCCGCCACGCGCGCCGCCTGCGGGTCGCTCGCGCTCCCGAATATCCCGATGGTGTGTGAAGGCTCAGTCATCTGCTGCCGCCCGCGCCCGTTTTATAACCGAGACCGGGCGGCTTCTGCTATCCTTCCGGCGCATGCTGAAGAAGCTTCTGGCGGGCGTGTGGAAGGGCGCGCCGGTGTTCGTGAGGCGGGCCGGGGTCTGGCTCACGCAGCCGCGCTTCACCGTGACGGCGGGCGCGGTTGTGCTCGACGAGAGGGGGCGCGTGCTGCTGCTCAAACACGCGCTGAGGAAGGGGAGCGGCTGGGGCATCCCCGGCGGCTTCATCGAGCGCGGCGAGCAGCCCGATGACGCCATACGCCGCGAGGTCAGGGAGGAGACGGGGCTGGAACTGGGAACAGTCCGAGTCGCCTTCGCGCGCACGCTCCTTCGGCCCTCGCAGGTCGAGATAGTCTTCCGCGCGACGATGCGCGCGTCGGCCGTCGCCGGGGCGCGCTCGAGCTTCGAGGTTGACCGCGCCGAGTGGTTCGACCCCTCTTCGCTCCCGGAGGAGCTCGGCGCCGACCAGCGCCGCCTCATCGCGCGCGCCCTCTCGGCCGGGTAGCGCAAACGCGCCCCGATAGTGGTATGCTTGCGGGAACCGAAATCCAGTAGCCAGGGGTCAGGGGTCAGATTGCAAGTGGTCACGCCCGCCTTCTGTCTCCCGGCTCCTGACTCCTGACTTCCCATAGGAGAGAAACGCCGATGATGCCGCGACTGATACCGGAGTCCGAAGAGGTTATGGAGATGCTCAGGAGGACGGGCGCGTACCGCGAGGGCCACTTCGTCTATCCGTCAGGGCAGCACACGCCACACTACTTCCAGATGCCGCTCGCGTTCCGCTACTACGACACGGCGCGCGTCCTGGCGGTCGCGCTCTCCCGGAAGCTCAGGCTCGAGAAGGACATATCGAGCGCGCTCCCGAAAATCTCCATCATCTCGCCGAGCCCCGGCGGCATCCCCGTCGCCTTCGCCGTGCGCGAGGCCCTCGGCGCCGACCAGATTTACTGGGCCGAGCGCGAGGAGGGCGGCAAGCGCATGTTCCGGCAGTACGTGAACCGCGGCGAGGTCTATCCGGCGGTCATCGTGGACGATATCTCGCGCTCCGGCCACGCCATAAACGAGACCGTCAACCTAGTGCGCGAGATGGGGACGAAGTTAATCGGCTGCGGCGTCATCGTCCGCTTCAAGAACGCGCCCCTGCACATCGAGACGGCCGGCGGCGAAGACCCCGTCCCCATCCTCTCCCTCGTCGAGTTCGACGCGAAGTGGTACGACGACGGCAAGGACTGCGTCGAGTGCCGCAAGGACGCGCCCGTCGAGAACGTCCGCTTCTGAAGTCACATCTCGTGGCGGTTGGCGAGCGCCTTGTCCATCGTGACCTCGTCAACATACTCGAGGTCGGAGCCGACGGGCATGCCCATCGCTATGCGCGTGACGCGGAGGCCCAGAGGCTTGAGGAGCCGGCTGATGTAGCTGGCCGTGGCCTCGCCCTCGGTGTTGGGGTTCGTGGCGAGTATGACCTCGCGCACCTCGACGCCGTCGTTGTTCTCGGGCCGTAGTCTCGGCAGGAGGTTTTGCAGTCGCAGGTCTTCGGGCGACATGCCGCGTATGGGCGAGAGCGCGCCGTGCAGTACGTGGTAGAGGCCGTTGAAGCTGCGCGTCTTCTCGACGGCGACGAGGTTGTAGGGCTCCTCGACGACGCAGATGGTGGAGCGGTCGCGCGAAGTGGAAGAGCAGAAGCGGCACGGGTCAACGTCCGTGAGGTTGTTGCAGACCGAGCACATCACTATCTTGCGCTTCACGTCTTCGAGCGCCGCCACGAACCGGCCCACCTCCTCCTCTGACATCCTCAGCACGTGGAAGGCGAGCCTCTGCGCGGACTTCTGCCCCACGCCCGGCAGGCGCTTGAACTCGTCAATCAGCTTCGTGACCGGCTCGGAATACTCAAGCATAAGAGCTATCGGCAATCAGCAGTCGGCAGTCGGCTAAAGGCAACCCGTCTGACCGCCGACTGCGGACGGCTTGCCGCTTATAAAAGCCCCGGCGGGAGCATGCCGCCGAGCTTGCCCTTCATGGCCTCGTCAACCTTGCGGCCGGCCTCGTTGACGGCGGCGACGATGAGGTCCTGGAGCATCTCAACGTCGCCGTCCTTCACGGCCTCGGGGTCAATCTTAATCGCCTCGACCTCCTTCGTGCCGCGCATCTGGACGGTGACGACGCCGCCGCCGGCAGAGGCGTCAACGACCATCTCCTCCATCTCCTTCGCCATCTTCTCCTGCATGGCCTGCGCCTGCTTCATCATCTGCTGTATGTTCATCCCGCCGGGAAATTTCATCGCCGCCACCTCTCCTGGAATGAGTCGTTCGGTGCAGCCAATCCTAGCCGCCAACGGGCGCGAAAGCAAACGGGAAAGAACTGGCGCCCGGGGTGCGGGGGCGACGGCGGGAAGCCGTTCTAACTCGCCGCTTGTCACCCGCCGCCGCTCTCGTGCTATAAGGCTTCAGAGGCCATGAAGCGCTACCGTATAAAGCGGCCCGAAGGCGCGCGGCTGCCCGACCGGCTCGCGCGCTACCGCGAGGAGCTGAACGAGGAGCAGTACGCCGTGGCGACCGCGCCCGCGGGCGCCGCGCTCGTCATCGCGGGCGCGGGGTCGGGAAAGACGCGCGCGATAACCTACCGCGTCGCCTACCTCGTCGAGCACGGCGTCGCCCCCGCGCGCATAATGCTCGCCACCTTCACGAACCGCGCCGCGCGCGAGATGCTCCGCCGCGTCGAGCATCTCACCGGCGGCTCCGGCGACGTTGCGCGCCGCGTCTGGGGAGGCACATTCCACCGCATCGCGAACCTGGTGCTTCGCCGCCACGCGGAATCACTCGGCTACACGTCGAACTTCTCCATACTCGACACGGAGGATGCGAAAGATTTCATCGCCGTGTGCGTTGATGAGGCCGGCATAGACACGAAGGCGCGCCGCTTCCCCAAGGCGGAAGTCCTACAGGACATCATCAGCTTCGCCACCAATACCGACCAGCCCATCTCGGACGTTGTGCCGCGCCGCTACCCCTACTTCGAGCCGCTCTCGGCGCAGATCGAGCGCGTTGACCGCCTCTACGCGGAGCGCAAGCGCGAGCGCAACGTGATGGACTACGACGACCTGCTTCTGAACTGGAAGCGGCTGCTCGAAGAGAAGCCGGACGTGGCGCGCGTTTATCAGGAGCAGTTCGAGCACGTGCTAGTTGATGAGTATCAGGATACGAACAAGTTGCAGTCCGAGATAGTTGACCTGCTCACAGTCCGCCACCGCAACGTGATGGTAGTGGGCGACGACGCGCAGAGCATCTTCGCCTTCCGCGGTGCCGCCGTCGAGGGCATCTACGAGTTCCCGAAGCGCTACCCCGAAGCGCGCGTCTTCCGCCTCGAGACCAACTACCGCTCCACGCCCGAGATACTCGCCGTCGCCAACACGGCAATCGCCTCTAACCGCCGCCAGTTCCCGAAGGTTTTGCGCGCGGCCCGGCCGTCGCTCGGCCTTCAGCCCGCG
>DASPKR010000609.1:0-6075 GCA_035627975.1 Pyrinomonadaceae bacterium
CGGGGCTGACCATCGTTCTGCGCGGCACGGCGCAGCTCGACGCCAACCCCGAGGCGAAGGCCGCCTTCACGCGCGCCGCCGCGGCGTGGGAGGCGATAATCACGACGCCCATCACGGTCGTCATAGACGTTGACTACGGCACGACGCGCTTCGGCCAGGCCTGGTCTTCGGACAGGACGCTCGGCTCGACCTCGAGCACCTTCTACGGCAGGACGCTCTCCGAGGTGCGCACGCAGCTCATCAACCGCGCCTCGAACGCCGAGGAGGCGGGGATCTACAACCTCCTGCCTACCTCCAGCGTGCCGACCGACATCGGCCCGACCTCGACCGTGCTGCTGGCGACGCCGCTGCTTCGCGCTCTGGGCTTCCGCAGCGCCGACGCGACTACGGACACGGGCGTCAACGTCCCCTCCATCGGCTTCAACTCGAACTTCACTTTCGACCTCAACCCCGCGGACGGCATCACGCCAGGGCAGACCGACTTCGAGGCCGTCGCCATTCACGAGATAGGCCACGTCCTCGGTTTCAACTCCTTCGTCGGCAACCGCGAGCTGAACACATCGAGCCCCGTCTATGTAACGCTCTGGGACTTGTTCCGCTTCCGCCCCTCGACTGCGCAGGGGCAGTTCCCGTCGGCGCAACGCATACTCTCCTCCGGCGGCGAGCACGTTCACTTCGACGGTGGGCAGGAGCTTCGCCTCTCGACGGGCCGCCCAGACGGCACCGAGGGCGACTCGCGCCAGGCCAGCCACTGGAAGGACGACGCGCTCAGCGGCTACTTCGTCGGCATCATGGACCCGACCATCCCGTCGGGCCGACGCGAGGAGATGACGGCCAACGACCGCCGCACGGTTGACTTCTTCGGCTACTCGCTCGGCGCAGGCCCGCCCGCGCCCGACAACGACAACTTCGCCAACCCGGTCGTCCTCGTAGGCTCCTCGGGCTCGGTCAACGGCACCAGCGCCGGCGCGACCGAGGAGGCGGGAGAGCCCGACCACGTCGGCAACCGCGGCGGCCACTCCGTCTGGTATCGCTGGACGGCTCCTGCCACCGGCCCCGCCACGTTCGACACCGTCGGCAGCACCTTCGACACGCTCCTCGCCGTTTACACGGGCGGCGGCTACGGCTCGCTCTCCGCGATAGTCGGGAACGATGACATCGCTGACGGCTCGAACCGCCAGAGCCGCGTGCAGTTCAACGCCGTCGCAGGCACGACATATCAGATAGCAGTTGACGGCTGGAACGGCGACTTCGGCTCGATCACGCTCAACTGGTCTTCGTCGGCCGCGGCGACCCCCACGCCGACCCCTACGCCCACGCCTACGCCGACCCCCACCCCGACACCGACGCCCACCCCCACGCCCGTGACCTACGTTGTCACGGGGCGCGTCGTGGATGCGGCCGGCTCGGGCGTCTCTGGCGTCTCTGTGGCGCTCGCGGGGCCGCCGCTCCCGAACGGGCTTCAGTACCTGCCGACGGTCTCGGGCACGAACGGCTTCTTCTCCTTCTCGGGCCTCTCGGCCGGCGCCTCCTATACGCTGACGCCGATTAAGGACGGCCGCTATAACTTCAACCCCGGCTCGGTCTCGTTCCCGGCGCTCGGCGGCAACCAGGACGTGACGTTCACGGCCTCGCCCGGCAACCCGATTGATGGCTCCTCGACCTTCGTCGCCCAGCACTACCGCGACTTCCTCAACCGCGAGGCGGACGCGGGCGGCCTCAACTTCTGGACGCAGGGCATAGAGTCCTGCGGCGCAGACCTCCAGTGCCGCGAGGTCAAGCGGATAGACACCAGCGCCGCCTTCTTCCTCTCGATAGAGTTCAAGGAGACCGGCTACCTCGTCTATCGCATGTACAAGGCCGCCTACGGCAACATGCCCGGCGCGCCCGTCCCCGTAAGGCGCGAGGAGTTCATCCCCGACACGCAGCGCATAGGGCAGGGCGTCGTCGTCGGCACGAACGGCTGGGCGGCGCTGCTCGAATCCAACAAGGTCGCCTTCGCCAACGAGTTCGTCGCGCGCGCTCGCTTCACGACGGCCTTCCCCTCGGGGATGACGCCCGCGGAGTTCGTCTCGAAGCTCAACACGAACGCCGGCGGCGTGCTCACGCAAGCCGAGGCGGACGCACTCGTCGCCGAGCTTTCGGCCAACAACACGGCCGCGGGCCGCGCCTCTGTGCTTCGCAAGGTCGCCGAGAACGCGGAGCTTCAGCGCCGCGAGACGAACAAGGCTTTCGTCTTGATGCAGTACTTCGGCTACCTCCAGCGCAACCCGAACGACCTGCCGGACACGGGCTTCGGCGGCTTCAACTTCTGGCTCGGCAAGCTGAATGAATTTAACGGCGACTACCGCCGCGCCGAGATGGTTCGAGCCTTCCTCGACTCCATCGAGTACCGGCGCCGTTTCGCCCCGTGAGCGCGGGCGGCTGATGTCTTACTGACGCGCGGGGGGCCGTGTAAGAGTCTGTCACTTACACGGCCCCCCGCGCCTTTCACTGCCGCTCGCTTGCGCGTGGCGGAGGCTTCCGCTTAAAATGCCATTTCTTTACTCCTGCGGCGCGCCCGGCGCAGTAGTACAGGTTCCCGCGTAGGCCCAGACGCCACGCCCGCCCGTCTCCCGTGGGCTTTAATAGTCGGCAGTTTTAATATGCTCCAGCCCGGAGGTTTTTCCGTGAAGAAGGCTTTCCGCCTGTCCCGCGCGAGCGTGGTGACGTTGGCGCTCGCTCTATTTTTCTGCGCGATCATACTCGTACAGGCGCAGACCGTCTCGAACTCGCCTGACCCCTTCGTCGTCCAGATAACCTCGACCTCGATACCGCCCGTGCCGGCCTCGACGGCGTCGCCCACGCCCACGCCGGCGGCGTCGCCGACGCCGACGCCCTCGCCGACGCCCTTGCAGCGCGACTCGCACGCGACCGACATGACGGGCGACGGCCGCTTCGTCGTAATCGAGTCGGAGGGCGACATCTCCACCGAGAGGTCTGACTCGCGCAACAACCGGGACGGCAACCCGGAAATCTTCCTCTTCGACTACGCGCAGCGCCGCATATTCCAGATAACCGACACGAGAAGCGCGCTAAAGAGCGCGACGGCCTCGCCCATTGACCCGGCCAACATAGAGGTTCAGGTCGTGAACCTCCGCCCGCAGATAAGCCACGACGGCCGCTACATAGTCTTCCTCTCGAACGCCTACGTTGACGCGCCCGGCGACGCAGACCCGAACCCCTCGGAGTTCGACGGCAACACGGCCGCCAACCTCGCGGGCCTGAAGGCCGACGGCAACACCGAAATCTTCATCTACCAGGTGCCGGAAGTCGCGGCGGCGGACTTGACGAGCGGCGCCGAAGTGCCGCGCGTCGAGTTGACCGGCGGCGCGATGACGCGCGTGACGACGACGCCCGCCTCGCGCACGCCCACGGCCGGCTTCTCCACCACGGTTGACGGCGTCACCTTCGTCGTGCCGCCCTTCTTCGCGCGCGACAACGACTCGCCGTCCGTCAACGACGACGGCTCGCTCGTCGCCTTCGTCTCGCAGTCTAAGAGCGGGATAACGGCGACGAACGCCGACGGCAACCAGGAAATCTTCCTCTGGCGGCGCGAGTCCGGCGCCTTCGTGCAGGTGACGCAGACGGCCGACAAGCCCGCGACGGGCAACACGCCCGGCACGCTGGTCTTTAACACGAACCCGTCGCTCTCGGCCTGCGCCGGCGCGCTCGCCTGCCGGCTGGCCTTCCTGTCTAACTCCGACGTGGGCTCGGACGAGGCGGCGGCGAATCAGGGCAACGGCGAAATCTACGTGACGACCGTGACGGGGGCTACGGTCGGGGCGCTGGCGCCCGCGACGAAGACCCCACCCGAGCGGCGCATAGGCTTCGAGGGGACGCCCGTCAACTTCCTCGGCTTCGGCCGGCGCCTGAGCCGCGACGGGCAGTTCCTCGCCTTCGAGTCCTCGGCGCTC
Source organism: Pyrinomonadaceae bacterium (assembly GCA_035627975.1). GTDB lineage: Bacteria > Acidobacteriota > Blastocatellia > Pyrinomonadales > Pyrinomonadaceae > QHXN01. Next base: position 3,957 of record DASPKR010000609.1, read on the forward strand.
TTCGGCACCGACGGCACGCTCTCGGGCGGCACTAACGGGCTGGCGAACACCTACGGCATATACATCTTTAACACCGTCTCGCGCACCTTCGCGCAGGTCGCGAGCCGCGTCCCCGACAACCAGGCGCCCGACCTCGCCAACCGCTTCCCGACGTTCACGGGCGACTCGACGCGCGTCGTCTGGGCTTCGGACTTGAACGTAAAGCCCGACGGCACCATCGCCGCCTTCGGCGCGGCCGAGGGCTTAAACCCCGCGCGCCGCACGCAGATTTTCACGGCGCCCGTCGCGGCCACCAATCAGGTCTCGGTGCTCACGCGCAACCCGACCTCGGTTTCGGGCTTCCCCGCGGGCGCGCGCATACCCGTTCAGCCCCTGCCTTCCGACACAATCCGCCGCGTCGCCTTCAGCATGCGCGGGACGGAGCTCGGCGGCGGCAACGCCGACGGCTCTTCGGAAGCCTTCTACCTGCTCGTCCCGGCCGTGACGAGCGAGACGCCCGCGCCGAGCCCTTCGCCCGCGGCTAGCCCCGCGCAGGTCTCTTTCTTCACGGGCGCGAGCGACCGGCCGGTGGTCTCGCCCTCGCCATCGCCCACGCCGCCCGCGGTGTCGGGCCTCGCGCCGGGCATGCTGGGTATCGCGCGCTCGCCGCTCGCGCTCGCGCCCTCGGAGCGCGAGGTTGATAAGAACACCGCCCACGAGACGAACCGCCGGCCGCCGCTCCCCGTCGAGCTCAACGGCGTCTCGGTCTCGATAAACAACGCCGCGGCCGGGCTCTACTTCGTCGCGCCGGGGCAGATAAACTTCGTCGTGCCGCCGGGCCTCGCCGCCTCGACCACCCCGGTGCCGGTCGTCATCAACAACAACGGCGCCGTCATACGCACGTCGCTCCTGCTCAACGCGGCGCAGCCAGACCTGTTCACCTCGACGAACGGCGAGGGCGGGCGCGCCGCCGTCCTCAACGTGACGAACCCCTGCGTGGAGCCGCCGGGCGAGCCCTTCACGGTGATGACGACGAGGCCGAAGAACTCGGGCACGACCGGCGACTGCTCGTCGCCCGAGACCGAGGCGGCGCCCACGCGCCTGCTCATACTGCTCACGGGCCTGCCGGACGTGGTCGCGGTCAACAACGTCACGGTCAGGATAGGCACGACTGACATCGTGGGGACGACCGACCCGGCGACGAGCCCCATCAAGTTCGCGGGCTCGACGCTCACGCCCGGCTTCGACCAGATAACGGTTGACCTGCCGGCGTCGCTCGCGGGCGCGGGCGACGTCCCCGTCATCGTCATCGTCAACATCGGCAACACGCTCTTCAGCAGCCGGCCCGCGGAAACCGCGCCGCGGATAACCATTCTGCCGAACCCCTGACGCGCCGGCGCGGGGCCGCCAGTTTCGGGCTGAGAGTCGAGAGGCCACCGGCGTCGCGCGGTGGCCTCTCGGTCTATACGGTCTCCCTATGCGAATCGGTCTCGACGCCATCCCACTGACGGAAGAGCGCGCGGGCGTCGGCCACTACACGTTCGAGCTGGCGCGCGCCCTGGCCCGCCTCTCGCCCGAGGGAGAGTTCCAACTCCTCTACCCCTCATCGTTCGAGCCCGTCCGCCTGGGCGAGGCGGAGTCGGCGTCGCTCCCGTCTAACCTGCGGCTGGAGCGCGTGCGCGTGGGCTCGCTGGGCCGGCACTGGTGGTCTTTGGGGCTGCCGCGGCGGCTCCGCCGGCTCGGCCTCGCGCTCTTCCACGGCACGAACTACGACGTGCCTCTGTGGGGCCGCTGCGCGAAGGCGCTCACGATTCACGACCTCTCGCTGCTGCTACGGCCCGACACGCACGAGGAGAGGCGCGTCTCGCGCGCGCGCCGCCGGCTGCCGCTGATGACGCGCGCGGCAGACGCCCTGATAGTCCCGACCGAGAGCGTGAGGCGCGAGGTCTGCGAGCACCTCGGCGTCGCGCCCGAGAAGGTCTTCGCCGTGCCGGAGGCCGCGCGCGAGTGCTTCCGGCCGCTCGCGTTCGGGGAGACCGAAGAGGCCCGGCGAAGGCTCGGCGTCGGCGACGAGTTCCTCCTGGCGGTCGGCACCATCGAGCCGCGCAAGAACCTGCCGGCGCTCGTGCGCGCCTTCGGC
>DASPKR010000610.1:0-3870 GCA_035627975.1 Pyrinomonadaceae bacterium
GGTCATCGGCGCGAAGCTTGAGATGGAGGCCGACCGGGTGATTGACGCGGCGGGGAAGCTAGTCCTTCCGGGCGGCATAGACCCGCACACGCACATGGAACTGCCCTTCGGCGGCACCGAGTCTTCGGACGACTTCCGCACCGGCACTATCGCGGCGGCGCACGGCGGCACGACGACGATCATTGACTTCGCCGTGCAGTACAAGGGCCAGTCGCTCGTCGAGGGCTTGGACAACTGGCACAGGAAGGCCGAGGGCAAGTGCGCGATTGACTACGGCTTCCACCTCATCACTACCGAGCTCGAAGACCATCAGACCGAGGAGCTATTCACCGTCATGGACGAGGGCGTGACCAGCTTTAAGCTGTTCATGGCCTACCCAGGCGTCTTCCTAGTTGACGACGCCACCATCTTCCGCGCAATGTCGGCCGCGGGCTCACGCGGCGGCCTAATCTGCATGCACGCCGAGAACGGCGTCGTCATCAACGAGATAATCAAGCGGGCGCTCGCGCAGGGGAGAACCGCGCCGAAGTACCACGCCTTGACGCGCCCCACCATAGCCGAGGCCGAGGGAGTCCACCGCGCAATCGCCATCGCCGAGATGGCCGAGTCTCCCGTCTATATCGTCCACCTCTCCTGCGCCGACGCGCTCGACAAAGTGCGTGAGGCGCGCGACCGCGGCATACCCGCCTTCGCGGAGACCTGCCCGCAGTACCTCTTCCTCTCCGTTGACGACTACGGCGAAGACTTCGAGGGCGCGAAGTACGTCATGACGCCGCCGCTCCGAGAGAAGTGGAACCAGGACGAGCTTTGGAAGGGCTTGAACATGGACGACCTCCAGGTCATCTCCACAGACCACTGCCCCTTCTGCATGAAGGAGCAGAAGGAGCTGGGCCGCGACGACTTCACGAAAATCCCGAACGGCGCCCCCGGCGTCGAGCACCGCATGTCGCTCATATACGACGGCGGCGTAGCGCAGGGCAGAATCTCGCCCAACCGCTTCGTCGAGCTGACATCCACGGCCGCCGCTAAGATGTTCGGCCTCTTCCCGCGCAAAGGCACCATCGCCGTCGGCTCCGACGCGGACATCTGCATATTCGACCCCGACGCCACGCAGACCATCTCCGCCGCCACGCACCACATGAACGTTGACTACAGCGCCTACGAGGGGCGGGAGCTCAGGGGCGCCGTCTCCACGGTGCTCTCGCGCGGTCGCGTCGTCGTAGAGGGCGGCGAGTACAAGGGCAAGCCCGGCGACGGGCGCTTCCAGAAGCGCGGCTCTTGCGTCGCGCTCTGAGGCCGCGCTCGAAAGGAATTACCATGAAGAGAGTGCTCCCGCTAATGCTTTCCGCCTTGCTCTTCGCCTCCCTCCTCCTGTCGGCCGCGCCGCCGCGGGCGGCCGCGCAGGAGAGGCCGGGGCCGCGCCTCATCACGGTCTCGGGCGAGGCCGAGGTAAACGTCGTCCCCGACGAGGTCTTCTTCGACGTGACGGTTCAGACCGTCAACCGCGACTTGAAGGTTGCGAAGGCGCAGACGGACGAGAGGCTGAAGAAGCTCGTCGAGCTGACGCGCCGCTACGGCGTCGAGGCTAGGGACGTTCAGACCGACTACATAAGCGTCGAGCCGCGCTACCGCGGCAACAACGAGACGCGCCAGTTCCTCGGCTTCGCCGTCAGGAAAGACCTGGCCTTCACGCTCCGCGACATCTCGAAGGCCGAGGCCATGCTCTCCGAAGTGATCGAGACCGGCGTCACTCGCATCAACGACATTGACTTCCGCACCTCCGAGATGCGCAAGCACCGCGACCAGGCCCGCGCCATGGCTATACGCGCCGCGCAGGAGAAGGCCGTCGCGCTCACGAAAGAGATAGGGCAGAAGATCGGCAAGGCATATTCAATCGAGGAGGTCAGCGCGACCGCGAGCCCGATGGCCCAGAACTACACGAGCAACACCGTCGGCTTCTCGGGCGACGGCGAGGCGTCCTCGGGGACGCTCTCCATCGGCCAAATAAAGGTCAACGCCCGCGTCGTCGTCCGCTTCGAGCTCGAATAGCAATGGCAGCAGAGACTCTCACGGCAGAAGAACGGGCCGGGCGGCGCGACTTCGAGGAGTTGAGCGAGGATGTGTCGGGCAGCCCCCTCTGGAACCGCGACCTCGCGCCCACAACCCTCGCCGAGCGGACGTGGACGACGTGGAACATCGCCGCGCTCTGGATAGGCATGAGCGTCGTCATCACCACCTACACGCTCGCCGGTGGCTTCATAGAGGCCGGCATGAACTGGTGGCAGGCGATGATAACTATCCTGCTCGGGAACACCGTCGTCCTGCTGCCTATGATCCTTAACGCGCACGCAGGGACGAAGTATGGCGTCTCCTTCCCCGTGCTCTGCCGCGCCTCCTTCGGCACGCGGGGGGCGAACATCCCGGCCGTGGCGCGGGCCGTGGTCGCGTGCGGCTGGTTCGGGATTCAGACGTGGATAGGCGGGCAGGCGCTCGACGCGCTGTTCGCGAAGATGTGGGGCGGCTGGGACGGCCTGTTCGGCGGGGCCGCCTTCATGGGTGTTGCCGCCCACACGTGGCTCGCGTTCCTTCTGTTCTGGGGCATACAGGTTCTCATCATCGTGCGCGGTATAGAGGGCATTAAGTACCTCGAAACGTGGTCGGCACCGCTGCTGCTTGCGGGCGGCGCGATTCTGCTCGCGTGGGCGGCGTGGCGCGCGGGCGGGCTGGGGCGGGTGCTCTCGGAGTCGGCGGCGCTACAGAAGCAGCAACAGAACTTCTGGTCAATCTTCCCCGGCGCGCTCACGGCGTCCGTAGGGTACTGGGCGACGCTGAGCCTCAACATCCCTGACTTCACGCGCTACGCGCGCACGCAGCGCTCGCAGATGCTCGGGCAGGCGCTGGGGCTGCCGCTGACGATGACGGCCTTCGCCTTCATCGGCGTAGCGGTCACGAGCGCGACGCTACTCATTTACGGCGTCGCCATCCCCAACCCCGTTGAGCTGATGGCGCGCTTCGACAGCGTCGCCATAATCCTCTTCGCCACGGCCGTCATCTTCGCCGCGCAGTTGACGACGAACATGGCGGCGAACGTCGTCTCGCCCTCGAACGACTTCTCGAACCTCAACCCGCGGCTAATCTCCTACGTCGCTGGCGGCATCATAACGGCCGTCATCGGCATTCTGATGATGCCGTGGAAGCTGATGGGCTCGATGGGCGCTTACATATTCACGTGGCTGATAGGATACTCGGGGCTGATGGGCGCAATCGGCGGCATAATGATCTGCGACTACTGGGTGGTGAGGCGCCAGCGTCTCGACCTGGCGGGGCTCTTCAAGCCTTCGGGGCGCTACTCGTACACGAACGGGTTCAACTGGCGGGCCGTCGTCGCGCTCGTCATCGCCGTCGCGCCCGTCGTCCCGGGCTTCCTGCGCGCGGCCCGCACGCCCAACTTCACGGGCCAGCTCGCAGACCCCACTCTCTCCGACACGCTCTACACGTACGCCTGGTTCGTCACCTTCGGCATAGCCTTCGCAGTCTATTTCGCGCTCATGGGCGGGCGCGAGAAAGTGGAGAAAGGGTGACTCTATGAGGAGCGGCATCTGCCCCAAGTGCAACACGCCGACCGTATATCACAAGCGCGGCGGCATAGGGTTCGGCGGCGGCGACGGCGTTTACGTTTACACCTCGTGGGCGACGCGGGCGAGCGAGGCCGACCACTACATCTGCACGAACTGCGGCTTCTTCGAGACCTACGTCGCCAACGAAAAGAAGCTCGCCGAAGTGACCTCCGCGTGGGAGAAGGTGATCAAGTGAGCGTGCGGCCGCGGGCCGATTAGCTCGCCAGCAATTCTTAAGAAGGACGGGTAACGA
>DASPKR010000611.1:0-7726 GCA_035627975.1 Pyrinomonadaceae bacterium
CCGGCGTCAACGACGTGGGCGCGAGTCCCCGACCAGTCCTGCTCCCAGAGCTCCCGCGAGCGCGTGCGGACGTGCTCCTCGCTCTCGACGGTCTTGCGCTGCACGGCCGTCTCCGGCTCGACCCGCAGCACGAAGAGAAGGTCGGGCTCCATTATCTGCCGGTAGTTTCGCTCCTCGGCTTCGAGCAGGAGCCGCACGAACCGCCCGGCGCGCGAGGCCGCGACCGTGCGCGCGATGTTCGGCCCGTCCATCAGTCGCAGCCGCTCGACGGGGAAGCGGTCGCACAGCGCGATGCCGCCGTTCGTGGCGAAGCGGCGCGCTCGCATGTAGAGCCTCCGCCTGTCGCGCGCGGCGAGCACCCAGCGCAGGAGCCGCAGGTAGCCGGGGAAATCGCCCTCCCGCGGCTTCATGCCCGGCAGGCCGTCGCGCACGCGCAGCGCGACGATGACGGCGAGCGTGAGCGGCGAGCGCGGCGGCTTCCCCATGTGGAACTTCCGCGCGACGAACTTCTTCGACAGCCAGCCGTGGAGGCCCTCGACGGCCGTCGTCTTCCCTGCGCCGTCGCCGCCGACCAGGGCGACGAGCGCGCCACCCCTCGCGAGACGCTTGCGCGCGGGCCGCCCAGCCGCGCGCTCTGTGACGAAACGCTTGACGCGGCGGCCGACCTTCAGCGCCGCGTCCGCCGCGCGGCCTCGCCGCGCGTGCGCGGCCAGGCGCCGCTCCAACTCCCGCCGCAATGCCCAGCGCCGCCACGCTGGGCATTCACCCCGGAGTGTTGCCGCGCACTCGTCGAAGAACCGGGCGCCCACGAAGGGCAGGTGCTCGCGCAGAACCGCCTCGACCGCGTCGCGCCGCGAGCGCGCTTCGAGGAAGGCCATCTCCTCGCGAATCGCTTTGTCGGGCGGCCGGCGGCTGCCGTGCAGGAGGCCGAATGCGGCCTCGGCCGGGCCGTGCTTCAAGACCATCCTCAGCACGAAGAGCACCAGCTCGAACTCGGCGGCCGGGACGGGGATGAGGTCGTCGAGCGAGGCCGACTCGATGTAGGCACGCTCGATTGGCAGCCGGAAGTTCTTCGTCAGGTCGTGGCCGAGGGCGAGCTGATGATGAACGTGCAGGTGGACGAGCCTGCCCGTCTCTTTGTCGAAGCCGTAGTAGTCGCAGACGCCCGGCACCTCGCGGTCGCGAGTCGGGCGGGCCGGCTTAAAGCCGAGCCCTTCGACGACGCCCGCGAAGCGGGCCGCGCCCTCGCGCTCGACGAGGAGGTCGAGGTCTCCTTCGCCCGACAGCCAGCGTTCGAGCCGCCAGTTGCTCTTGAACTGGCAGTAGGCTATCCCGGCGAGCCTCAGACCTTCGCACAGGCGCACGACGAGCGGCGCGGCCGCACGACCCTGCGCGGCGGCAACGTCCTCCGCCGTTGTAGTTCGCCCGTCGGCGCGGGCGCCCGAGCGAGCCTCCGGGGCGAGCCCCGCCGCGGCGCCGCGCGCAAGCAGCGCACCACGTGAACCCAGCATTTCCGCCATGCTCGTTCCTGCCGTTTGGTAGAAAGCCCTCGCACCGCCGCGGTGATGCCGGGCGGCGGCGGGGCGTTCGTTGCGTTCGTTTGTGCCTTAAGGTTTGGGCGTGCCGGGCGGGCGTCTCAGGGCCGCTTGTAATAGCGCTCGTAGTCTAGCCGGCTGACCTCCGCGTTGTTCAGGACGACGCCGCATACGTTCGCGCCCACGTCCTGGAGCAGCCGGTAGGAGCGGCGCGCGCCGTCGCGCGAGCTGCCGCCGCTGTTGACGACGAGGAGGACGCCGTCAACGACTGTGGAGAGCTGCACGCCGTCGGAGAAGAAAGCGAGCGGCGGCGAGTCTATGACGACGTGGTCATAGACGGCGGCGAAGGCTTTAACGAGGCGGCTCATCTGCGCGGAGCTGAGCAGCTCGGCCGACTCCGGGATCATCGGCCCCGACGTGAGCACGTCCACGCCGCGCGCGCCGTCGGGCGTGACGGCGCGCAGCGCCTCGGTCTCGTCGGCGTCCTCTGACAAAAGCGTGCTCAGCCCGCGCTCGTTCTTCAGGCCGAAGAGCGTGTGAAGGCGCGGGTTGCGCAGGTCCGCGTCAATGAGGAGGACGAAGGCGCCTGTGCGCGCGAGGCTGACAGCAGTGTTGACGGCCGTGGTGGTCTTGCCCTCGCCCGGCATGCCCGAAGTGACGAGCAGAGACTTAAGCCCCGCGCGCCGACCGCCCGACAGCATCACCGTCGTCCTCAACTGCCTGAAGGCTTCCGCAAGCGGCGCGGGAGCGTCGGCGTCGCCGCCGATGAGCGGCCCCGCGCGCCCGCCCGAGCGCGGGCGGAGAGGGGCGGGGAGGAGCCCGCGTGACCTCGCGCCCATCGCGGGGACGGCCGTGACCGCGGGGACGGGCAGAGCCTTGCGCACGTCGTCGGCCGAGCGCAGCCTGTCGTCCATGTAGCCGAGCAGCACGGCGAGCCCCACGCCGAAGCCTAGCGAGAGCGAGAAGGCTACGGCCCCGGCCAGAAGCCGGCGCGGGCCGACGGGCTCGCGCGGGGCGATGGCGTAGTCGTTGACGCGCACGTTGTTGCGCATCCCGGCGACGAGCGCCTCGTGCTCCTTGCCGCGCTGGAGCATGCCGTCGAGGAGCTGCTTGTTGGTCTCAATCTCCTGCTGGAGGATTTTGTAGTTGATGGCAGCCTCGTTCTGCGTGACGGTCTCGGCGCGCTGCCGGTCGAACGACGCGCGCAGAGCCTGCTCGCGCGCGGCCGCCTGCCGGTACTTCGTCGAGAGGTTCGCGACGACGGTCGAGCTTGCGCGCTGACGCAGCTCAGCGAGCTGGCGTTCGAGCACGGCTATCTGCTCGTCGGCCTCCTTCACCTCGGGCCACTCCTCCGTGGTCTCGGCCAAAAGCTGCGCCCGCCTCTGCTTGAGTTGCGAAAGGCGCGTCTCGACCTCGCCCGCCTCCTTGACCGTCCCCTCGGCCAGGGCCTGCGCAGCGCCGGGCTCGAGCGCCGAGCGGTAGGCGGCCTCGGCCAGCTTGCGCTCGTTCTCGGCCTCTAAGAGCTGACGGTTGAGGCCCACGAGGCGCTCAACGACGGTGTTCTGGCTGGCGTCGAGCGAGAGTATCTGGTGGTTGCGAGCGTAGCCGAGTAGCTGTTGCTCCTGCTCCCGAATCTGCGAGCGCAGTTCGTTGATGCGCTGCTGTAGGAGGCCGCCGGTCTCGGCGCCAGACTCGTTCTTCCTCTCGATGTTTTGTCGGACGAAAGTGTCCGCGACGGCGTTAACGATGCGCGCGGCGACGACGGGGCTCGTGTGCTCGAAAGTGATGTTGATGAGGCGCGTCTCCTTGATGGGCAGGCGCGTCTCCTTCACCGGCTCGACCTTGAGCCCTTCCTGAATCGCCTCGACGTAAGGGGCGAGCCGCGCTGCCTCGGCCATCTCCTCGGGCGAAGTGCCTTCGAGAGACGAGCCGACCAACTCGCCCTCGCGGGCGGCCCGCTCGGCGGAGCCCTCCGCCCCCGAGCCACCCGCCTTCGCGCCGCCCGTAAGCCTCGCCCAGAACGAGGGCGCGGCCGACTGCGCCGGGCGGAACGCTTCGTCGCCTTCGAGGCCGAGCGACTTGACGACGCGGCGCAGCAGCGCGGGCCGCGTCAGGATTTGGAGCTGCGTGTTGAAGTAGGCCGGGTCGTTGACGGGGTTGAGCGCGAGCGCCCCGCCCTTCGACGCGGCCAGCGCCGTGTTGACAGTCTCCAAGTCAACCTGAACCTGCGCCTCGGCCTCGTAGAGGTCGGGCTGGCGCGCCATGAAGAGCACCACCGCCCCGGTGCAGAGGAACGTGACCGCGGCGACGACCCACCAGCGTCGGCGCAGCGCGCTTAAGAACTCGCGCAGCCGCTCGCGGTCGGCCGACGGCGCCTCCGCCTCTACTTGATAGACGGGCCGCTGCAACTCGCCGGCGTTTATGACTTGGAGGTCGAGGGCGTCGTCGCGAATCAGTTTGATTTCATTCATGGCCGCACACCGTTTGGAGGGGCTCAGCCCGGAGAGTGGCCGGGGAGCAGTTTATTGCCGGCGGTTCGGGGCGCCGGCTCGGGGCTCGCTTTAGCGAATTATCTGCACGGGGAGCCGTGCTGCGGAGGGGACGGCGCTGCCCAGCAGCGTCCGAAGGAAACGCTTGCCGCTCGCGGTCGGCACCTCGACGATGTCGTTGGGCTGAAGCGCCACGTCCTCTGCGCGACGCTTCGAGATGGCCTTGAGGTCAACGATGATTTCCGTCTTGGCGCCGCCCGGCGCCTGCCTGACGACGCGAACGCGCTCGCTCTGCGTGTCGGGCAGCGTACCGCCCGCCATAGCTATTGCCTGCGAGATTGTGACCCTCTCCTTGAGGGGAATCATCGAGGGCTTGAGCACGTTGCCGACGACGTAAGCCTGCTCGGCCTCCGTGACGGTCACGATGTCGCCCGGCCGGACGTAAGGGTTGGCGGCCGCGTCGCCCAACAGCGTCTCGCTCAGACGGAAGGAGCTGACCACAGACGCCTCGCCCGCCCCATTTACTTCGCCCCCGCCTGCTGCGCACGCGAGCGGCAACTCGGAGTGCACGACCTGAATGTTGCGCCCGGCGCGCTCGGTCGGCCCGCCCGCGAACGAGAGTATTTCGAGCAGTCGCACGCGCCGCTGCAACTGGAAGCGCCCGGGAGAGGTGACGGCGCCGAGCACGGCAACGGGCGCGGAGTTGAACTCCTTGAGGAAGATGTCCACCTGCGGGTTCTTCAGGTATCGCAGGTAGCGCCGGGCGATCTCCTGCGAAAGCTCGGCTTCGGTCAGGCACGCGGCGCGCACCCCGCCCTCGATGAGAGGCATCCGAATCGAGCCGTCGCCCTCGACGCGCACGGCCTCGCGCGACAGTTGCGGGCGGTTGAAGACGCGCACTTCGAGCACGTCGCCGGGGCCTATGCGGTATGGCTCGCCCGCGCGCGAGCCCGCCCCGTCGCCGGCCGGGGCAGCCGCGAGCGCGCCGGCCGTCTGCGCCGCGCCTACAGAGTAAGCCAGCAGCATGAGCGCCGCGATGCCCGCGGCCCTTAACGCACCCTTGCCCGCCAGGAAGAGACGCAGGTACATCTCGCCCTTCTCCTTTCGCTTCACTTCCTCAACCTCGCCGCCCTGCGCGAGAGCAACGACTCGCGCAAGTGGTTCGGGCAGGCCAGGTTGAGCACCGTGTTGCTCAGCAACACCAACAGCTCCTCGTTGTCGCGGACGATGAGGCCCGCGAGCGGCGAGTCGCCCGTCTTGACGACGACGCCCTCCCTGACCCACTGCCAGAATTGCTTCTGCGTCGTCCAGAACTGCTTGCGGTCGCGGCAGACAACGAGCGCGTTCTTCCGCCTCTTTTTTTCTTTTTTCAACATGGGGGGCGAGAGTTCGGGCGCACCTATCCCATAGCGGCGTCGGCGTCGGCTCCGTGGCCGGGCGTCGTTACCGCTGGAGCCCCGTCACGGACGGGGAAACCACTTAACGCAGGGCGGCGCTATTAAATGTGAAAAGCGGTCAGTTAAAAAAAGCCGGCTCGGCCCCGCCGGGCCGGGCGAGCTTTAGCTACTCCGATGCCTTAAAAGAAAGTTACAAACGGGCTGTTATTCCGCTGAACGAGGACTAAATCGGGAAGGGAATTAAGGATTACAGGGGCCGCGACGGGTTGTGCCGATGCTCCGTGTAAAAAACCTCTCCGCGAAGAATCCTTGATCGGGGAACCCGTCGTGACGCCGCGAGTGAATCGCGCTGTGGGGCGCGAAAAAGTAAAAAAGAGACGAACGCCTTCTCCACTAGAGAGGGCAGCGAGGGGGAAATTAACTCAAGAACCTATCTGCTGCGCTGTAGGTGCAAAACATAGGCCCGCGGGTGTGATTTGTCAATACTTTTGCGCACGCAGTTCGGGCAATTGCGGCCTCCGGGCCGGAGGGGCGCCGGGTGTCTTAATTGTGAAGAAAGCATGTACACAGACGGTACGGGGCGGCCGCCGCAGGGCAGAACGCGAGCTGTAGCGCCGCCCGCTAAGTCAATGGAGCAGCTTCATTTAAGTAGGGGACGACTCCCAGCCCCTCCGTGGCACGCGGCGCGCATACGGGCCATCAGAGCCGAACCTTGTTCTAAGAAAACATCTCGCGCGTGCGGGCCGAGATATGCGGGAGGGGTCTCCGATGCGCCTACCACTACGGCCGAGCTTGACGGCTCTGCTGTTAGCCTTGTCCGCCCTCTGTTCCCAGCTACCCGCCTCCGCACAGAAGTCTGGAAAAGATAAAGAACGCAGGGCCGCGCCGGTGCTATGGCGCGACCCCGGCGACATCACGTCGCGCGACCTGCGTTACGGCCCCGGCTCGGCAGAGCTTGCGCCGGCCGCGCCTTTCACCTTCGTCGAGGAAGTCAAGAAGGGCGAGTCGCCGAAGTTCAAAGTCCGCGACGCGCGCGGCGTGGAGTGGAGCGTCAAGCTCGGCCCCGAGGCGCAGTCCGAGACCGTCTCGTCGCGGATCGTCTGGGCCGTCGGCTACTTCGCCGAGGAGGCTTACTACTTCGACGAAGTGAAAATCGAGAACATGCCGCGGCTCTCGCGAGGGCGGGAGCACGTCGCCGGCGACATCGTGCGCGGCGCGCGCTTCGAGCCGAGGCGCGACGGCGTAAAGGAGGGGCCGGAGTGGAGCTGGCGCGACAGCCCCTTCGAGGGGTCGCGCGAGATGAGCGGCCTCAAGGTGCTGATGATCCTGCTCAACAACTTCGACGCGCGCAAGGGCAACAACCACATCCTCTACACGGGCACGCCGCGGGGCCGCGAGGCGCGCTACGTCGTGACCGACCTCGGCTCGACACTCGGGCGGGCCGGGGGGCTGGGCGGCAAGCGCGTCAAGAACGACCTGGAAGCTTTCCTCTCGACGAAGTTCGTCCGCGCCGTTGACGAGAAGGACGGTGTCGTCGAGTTCGACTTTGACACGCGGCCGCGAGGCTTCGGCCACTTCACAGTCCTACAGCCCTTCTACTACCGCGGTGAGGTGAAGAAGGAGAAGGCGATGCGCGGCATACCCGTCGGGCACGCGCGCTGGATCGGGACTCTGCTCTCGCGGCTCACGGACGAACAGCTCCGCGGCGCCTTCCGTGCGGCGAGCTACGACGAGGCGACGACCGAGGGCTACGTCAGGTCACTGCGCGACCGCATTAACCAGTTGGAGCGGCTGCAAGGCGATACGCCGCCCGCCGAGCAGGCCGAGCGGAATAGGAATAATCTGTAGAGGTGAAGCCATGTCACTACGTGAAACTACCCGCCTGTCACTCGTCATAGTGTTCATCCTGTCTCTTGGTTTCTCTTCGCCGGCGCACGCCGTCCAGAAGGGGAAGGGCAAGAAGAAAGGGCCGCCGCCGGGAACGCCCGTGTTGTGGCGCGACCACGGCGACGTCTCCACCCTCGACCTCTTTAACGGGCCGGGCGGCGAGGAGATGAAGCCGGAGTTGAGCAGCCTGACCTTCATCAAGGAGGAGACGGGCGGCTACTCGAAGAAGTACCGCGTGCGCGACGGTAAGGGCCGCGTGTGGGTGGCGAAGATAGGCAAGGAGGCGCAGCCCGAGACGGCCGCGACGCGCCTGCTCTGGGCCGCCGGCTACCTGCCCGAGATCACCTACCTCGCCCCGCGCGTGACCATCCCCGGCAAGGGCACGTTCGAGAACGTCCGCTTCGAGGCGAGGCCCGCA
>DASPKR010000612.1:0-7527 GCA_035627975.1 Pyrinomonadaceae bacterium
CATAAGCCTGCTCGCGGCCAGCTTCGCGCTGCTCATCGGCTTCCTCTTCGCCAAGCAGCTCACGCGCCCCGTGCGCGAGCTGGCCGAGGGCGCGCACCGAATAGCGGGCGGCGACTTCTCGCAGCGAATACGAGTGCGCGGCAGCCGGGAGCTTTGTGAGCTGGGCGAGTCTTTCAACCAGATGACCGGCCGGCTCGAAAGCTACATCGAAGACCTCCGGCGAGCGGCCGAGGAGAACCGGCAGCTCTTCATAGGCACCGTCAAGGCGCTCGCGGCCGCGATTGACGGAAAAGACCCTTACACGCGCGGCCACTCGGAGCGTGTCGCGCGCTTCTCCGTCGCCATCGCGGAGCGGCTCGGCCTGCCCGACGCAGAGATCGAGCAGCTAAGGATAAGCGCGCTGCTGCACGACGTTGGCAAGATCGGCATTGACGACTCGGTTCTGAAGAAGCCTGCGGCGCTCACGCCCGAGGAGTTCGAGATGATGAAGCAGCACCCGCAGAAGGGCTACAAGATCATGTCTCAGATCCCGGCGATGCGCGACTTCCTGCCCGGCATGTACATGCACCACGAGATGATGGACGGCAACGGCTACCCGCAGGGCCTCAAGGGCGAACAGATACCCGTGCAGGCGCGCATCGTCTCGGTCGCCGACACCTTCGACGCGATGACGACCGACCGCCCCTACCAGAAGGGCATGACGCTCGAAGACGCGCTCGCCCGCATCAAGTCTTTCGTCGGCACGCGCTACGACGAGCGTGTGGTCGCGGCGCTGGTCGAGGCCTGCGAGCAGGGGCAAATCTCGCCGGGGCGCGTGCGCCTCTCGAAGCGCGCGCGCGAGCTTGCGAACTCTCTATACGTGAGGCCGGCAGCGACGACCGGCGCGCAGGAGCCGACCACCGCCGTCTGAGCCGAATTATAAATTTTGCGCCGCCCATGTGAGCGCCGGTTGGTCGCCTTAGACCGCCGACGCTCTTTGGCTTTTCGGGCCGGGCGGGGCTTGTGCTGCGGCCTCCCGTTGGCTATAAATTCGGGGTGTGGGAGCACTGACCCGGAGGTGAAGGTGATGAGAAAGCTGCTGTTGCTCGTCGTGCCGTTCTTGCTAGTCGCGGGGGCCGAGGCCCGCGCAAAGAACCCGCCGGGCGACGTGCTCGGCGTGCGGCTCGACATGAGCGAGACGGAGGCGCGCAGGCGGCTCGACAAGATCGGCCGCCGGCCGGGCATGGAGCGGATGAAGCAGGAGGTCTGGGAGGTGCGCGACCCGCTCATCTCCCACGTTATCGTGCGGTTCAGGGACGGCAAGGTTCGCTGGGTCATCGCGCAGGCGCGCGCCGAAGGGCCGCGCCGCATGCGCTACGCGGACGTTGCGAGCACGGCCCGCGCCCAGCACAAGACCGACGGCACGAATCACACATACATATGGCGCGTGCGCGCGCGGCGCGGCCGCCCCGGCTACGTCGTGGTCGCGGGCGGGAGCGACCCGCAGTACCTGACCTCCTACAGGCTCCTTCGCACCTTCGACGACCAGTGACTGCCGCCCGCGCCCGGCTCCTCATCTCTCTAAATCAAGGATTTTCCTCACCTTAGCCGATCTCCCGGCGGCCTCTGCGCCGCCTCAAGTTTTCCTCAACCGCCCGGCAGTAGCCTTCAGATAATCAAGCAGACCTCGCGTGGCGCAGAGGCCGCACGGCAGGCCACGGAAGAGGCCCGGCCGGCCGTCCGGCATCCCACATTTCTGAAGGAGACCGAAAGCCATGGCCCGTCAATCGCACCTGCCCAACTCAAACGCAATCCAGGGCTCGCAAAAAGGCCGCCGCTCACGGGCGGGCCTGCGTGTCGTCGTCGTGCTGGCGCTGGCGGCCGCCCTGTGCGCGGCCGTCGCGCTGGAGCCTTCGCCCAGGACTGCGCAGGCGGTCACGCCCACCGTGCTCTACTTCCACGGCAACACGCACGATTCGGGCGGCGCCCCGCCGAGGCCCTGCACGGGCGACGGCCGCACGGACGTCAACGGGTGCGGCGGGCCGTACCTCTCGGCCAACCCCGTGCTCGACACCGCGCCGGCCGCCCGCTGGGAGACGCCGAGCGCCGCCGCGGACGGCACGGTCGCGCGCAACCTCTACGACCCGAACTGGGTCTGGAACTCCGGCCCCGTGCGGCTCGGCGGGGAAATGAGCGTGGACTGGTGGGCCTCCTGCTCGGCGTGCGGCCCCGGCATCGGCAACGCCGACTGGATGATTCGCGTCTGGGCCGACGGGGTCAAGAAGTTCGAGCAGAGGGTCAGGGCGACGCCCGACCTGCCGAACGTCCCCAAACTGCTCACTACGAAAGTGTTCCTGCCGGAGATAGTAGCGAACCAGAACGTCGTCCTTCAGGTTGACCCGGTCTTCATAGACACTCAGAACAACACCATAATCTATTACGACTCGCAGGCGGCGCAGACGCCCTGCCCCGGCGCGACCGCCGGCAGCAGCGTGCCCTGCAACTCTCGCGTGACGATGCCCGTGCTCGCGCCCGGCGAGCCCGTGCCGACGCCGACGCCCGATACGGCCGGCGTCACATACATCAAAGGCGGCATCGAGTTCAGCCCCAGCGTCCCGCTGCACGCCCCCGCGACGGTGCGCGACGGCGAGCCCTCGATACGCGTTGACAAGTTCGGCAACACTTACGTCGCCGGCATTCGCGGCGTCCCGGCGGGCTGCGACCTCTGGTACTTCGACCTACGGCCCACGGTCGGCGGGCAGCCGAACCCCAACTACGACCCGTTCATGCGTAACCCGGCCTACCGCGGCCAGCCCGACGCCTTCTCCGGCGAGGCCGAGCCCTCGCTCCTGGCCGACGGAGGCGGCGACGTTGACCTCGCCGTGAGCTTCCCGGAAAGCGACACGGAAGACCCCGCGAACCCGCCTACGCTCTCGTTCACGAGCCTCGCGCTCGCTAACATCTCGGTCGCGCGCTCGAAAGACCGCGGCGTAACCTTCGAGAAGAACCCGGCGGGGAACGTCACGGGCGGCCTGCCCATTGACGACCGTCAGTGGTTCGAGGCCGTCGGGCCGAACACAGTCTATCTGCTCTACAGGACGGTAGCGCCGGCCGTCTCGCAGATACAGCGCTCGAACGACGGCGGCCTGACCTTCGGGCCGGCGCGCACGGCCGGCGCCATCGGGCAGGTCGGCTACATAGACGTTCACAAGGCCACGGGGACGGTCTATGTCAGCGGCTCCTCGGGGCAGGTCTGCGTCGGCACGCCGGCCACGCCGCAGGACGAGCCGCTCACCTACTCGTGCAAGCAGGCCGGGCCTACGAACGGCGCGAACCTCTTCTTCGTCGTGAAGGTCGCCGACGATGGCACGCCCAACGGCACGGCTTACGTCAACTACTCCGACGGCACGAACATCTACCTCGCCTACTCGACCGACAAGGGGCAGACGTGGAGCAAGCCCGTCCGCATCAACGACGGGCCGGAGACGGCGAAGAACCTGCTGCCCTGGATGGAGACGGGGCCGGTGCCGGGCTCGGTCGGCGTCGTGTGGTACGGCACCGCGAACCCGGATAACAACAACAACGCCGACTGGAATGTCTTCTTCGCGCAGGTGACGGGCGCCAACACGCCCAACCCCGTCATACGGCAGGTCAAGGCGGGCGACCACGTACACCACGCGTCGAACATCTCGCTCGCGGGCCTGAACCCCACGGCGACGGACGTTAACCGCAACCTGATTGACTACTTCCAGGTCGCCTTCGACCCGACCGGCGCTGCCGTCATCGCCTACACCGACGACCACAACGACTACGACGGCAACACCTTCGTCACGCGACAGATTTCGGGGCCGAACATCAACGGCGGCAGCGTCCCGGCGCCCGTCGAGGGCAGCGCCCTGCCACCGCCCGCCGGCTTCGACGAGTGCGCGCCGCAGGTGACAGACTTCGCGCTGGACGCGCGCTCGCAGACCGCCATACTCCACATCGAGGAGGCGGTTGACATCACTTCGATTAAGTATTCGACCGAGGGCAGCGCGGCCAACCCGGTGCTCGTCACGCAGATGAAGGTGTCGGGCGACCTGTCCACCCTGCCCCCGGCCGCAATCTGGCGCGTTAACTTCGCGGCCAACGCGCCGAACTCAGTGATGAGCCCGACCGGGCTCTACACCTTCGGCACGGCCGACCGCGGCGACCAGTTCTACATGCAGGCGCAGACGGACGCCGCGGGCGCGCGCACCTACCGCTTCGGCACGGCCGCGCGCAACGGCAACGGCGGCATGACCTACACCGACCGCGGCGCGGCCGACTTCGGGTCGTTCGACCCGGCGACGAAGACCGTGACGCTGAAGGTCGCGCTCTCGAAACTCAACCCGTTCGTCAAGGCGGGCAACCCCGCCCTCGGCCCCGGCACGGTGCTGACGGGCCTGCGCGGGCAGGCCAACATAGGCAGCAACGCGTCGGGCCGCGACCCGCGCTCCGACGCGACGCGCGGCGGCACGCAGTACGTCATCAACCGCGCGCCGACGGCCGCTCTCGCCGCCTCGCCCGCGGTCGGCGGCCCCGTGCTGACGGTCAACTTCGACGCATCCGGGTCGAGCGACCCGGACGCCTCGTGCGCGCCGCTCTCCTACAGGTTCGACTTCGGCGACGGCAGCCCCGCCGTTACGCAGTCGAGCCCCACGGCAGAGCACACCTACACGCAGCTCGGCACCTACACGGCGACGGTGACGGTGACTGACGCGAGCGGCTTCCAGAGCAACGTGGCGAGCGCGAGCGTCGAGGTCATAGAGCCCGGCGTCCCGCTCTCCGACTTCGCGCTGGCTACGCCCTCGACCGGCACTAAGACCGTCTGGGCGTGCCGCGGCTGGACGGGGCAGGTGATTCTCTCGGCCCCTGCGCCGGCCGGCGGGCAGGTCGTGAAGATTGAGAACTCGCACCCGAAGGCGAACTTCCCAGAGAGCGTCACCGTGCCGGAGGGCATGACCTCGGCCCACTTCAACTACACGGCCGACGCCGTAACGCCTGCAGAGCAGTTGACCGCGCAGGTCGTGGCGAGGTCGGGCGGCGTCTCAGTCGCGCGCAACCTTACGGTGCGGCCGATAGGGATAAGCTCGGTGACGCTTAGCCCGCAGACGGTGAGAGGCGGGCAGGGCGTGCAGGCGAGCGTGAGCCTCGAGTGCGGCGCCGCGCCCGGCCCCGTGGACGTGAAGCTCGTCTCGCTCGACCCGCGCGTGGCCGACGTGGAGCTGCCGGAGACGGTGACGTTGCAGCCCGGCCAGACCACGGCCACCTTCAACGTCACGACCTACCCGGTCGCCTTGCAGAAGAAGGTGACTCTGAGGGCCACCGCCAACGGCTCCGTCAAGAACGCGACGCTCACGGTCAACCCGTAGGCGCTCGCACCTTCCATCGCTCAAGCCCGCCCGGGGCGGCCCCGCGACTAACCTCGCGGGGCCGCCCCGGCGGTTTTTTGCCCGCTCAAGGCCGGCGCGGCGCACAGCTTTTGTCGCGGCCCGGCTCTTAACGTTATAATCTCCGACTTTAAATAAGGCATCACATCAGTCAAAGGTAATCATCCGTCGAATGGCATTCTGGAGACGCAAGAAGGAAGACCGCTTCGTCACGCTCGGGTTGAACGAGCCGGCGGCGAAGCCCTCGGAAGGAGCGACGCGCGCCGACGACGCGAGGCCCCGCCTGGAGCCCCCGGCCTCAGAGCAGGGCGCAGAGACTCGGCCCGCCGCGCCCGCACAGCCCGCCATCGAGCCCGTCCCGACGGGCGCACCGCCCACGCCCGAGCCCGCGCGCGAGACGGGCCTGACCGACGCGCGCAAAACTGAAGTAATCGAGAGCCCTCGCCCGGCGGCGCCCGAGCCAGCCCGCCCCTCGCCGCAGAGGCCGGTCGCGCCTTCGCGCTCGGCCTTCTCGTCCTCGATCCTCGGCCTTGACCGCTCGGCCGAAGAGCTTGAGGCCGAAGTCGCCGCGCTCGAACAGACCTACGCGGCCCGCTTCACGCGCGCCATCTCGGCCACGCGCGACTCGCTCTCCGAGCACATTGACAGCGTCTTCCAGGGGCGCAAGCGGATTGACGCCGAGCTCCTAGATGAGCTGGAAGAGGCGCTCATCGCGGCCGACATAGGCGTACAGACCACGCTCGCCATACTCGACAACGTCCGGCGCGGCGTCACGCGCAAGGAGATAAACGACCTCGACGCGCTCAAGCAGGCGATAAAGAACGAGCTGCTCTCCATACTCCGCGAGTCCGAGAAGCAGGGCGTCGGCTCCGAGGAGAGCGTGCCGGAGAACATCTCGCCCTACGTCATAATGGTCGTGGGCGTGAACGGCGTCGGCAAGACGACGACCATCGGCAAGCTCGCGCAGCGCATCAAGGCCGAGGGCAACGACGTGCTCATCTGCGCCGCAGACACCTTCCGCGCCGCCGCCTCCGACCAGCTCGCCATCTGGGCCGAGCGCACCGGCGTCCCCCTCATACAGCAGAAGCCGGGGACGGACCCGGCGGCCGTCCTCTTCGACGCCCTCAAGGCCGCTAAGGCGCGCAACTCCGACGTGCTCATCGTTGACACGGCCGGGCGCCTTCACAACAAGTCGAACCTGATGGCCGAGCTGGAGAAGATGAAGCGCGTGGCGGGCCGCGAGGTCGAAGGGGCGCCGCACGAGACCCTTCTCGTCCTCGACGCCGTGACGGGGCAGAACGGGCTTGAGCAGGCCCGCCAGTTCCTCAAGACCGCGAACGTGACGGGCATCGTGCTCACCAAGCTCGACGGGACGGCGAAGGGCGGCATCGCCGTCGCCATAGCCCGCGAGCTTCGCCTGCCGATACGCTACGCCGGCATAGGCGAGAAGGTTGACGACCTCGTCATCTTCGACCCCGAGCAGTACGTCAACGGCCTCTTCGCATAAATTCCAGACTTGAGACTTGGAAGCTGAAACCCGGAACCTTGACGAGCGTTTGATGGCGCGCGCTCTGGAGCTTGCGGCGCGCGGCGCGGGCCAGGTGAGCCCCGGCCCGCTCGTCGGTTGCGTCATCGCGGGACGCGGCGGGGAGGTTCTCGGCGAGGGCTTCTACATCTACGAGGGCGTGCGCCACGCCGAGACGCTCGCGCTCGAAGAGGCCGGCGAGCTTGCGCGCGGCGCGACCGCCTACGTCTCTTTGGAGCCGCACGCGCACACGGGCCGCACGCCGCCCTGCACCGAGGCGCTGATAAGCGCGGGCGTCGCGCGCGTCGTCGCGCCGATTGAAGACCCTAACCCGTTAGTCTCGGGCCGCGGCTTCGCGCGGCTGCGCGAGGCGGGCGTCGCCGTCACGATCGGCGTGCTCGAGCGCGAAGCCGAGCGGCTCAACGAGAAGTACACGCACTCCATCCGCCACGGCCGGCCCTTCGTCCACCTCAAGCTCGCGTGCTCGCTCGACGGGCGCATAGCGACGAGCACGGGCGACGCGCGCTGGATAACGGGCGAGGAGTCGCGCGCCCGCGTTCACCTGCTCCGCCGCGAGAACGACGCCGTGCTCGTCGGCGCGGGGACCGTCGC
>DASPKR010000613.1:0-2248 GCA_035627975.1 Pyrinomonadaceae bacterium
CGAGCGCCGCGCGGAAGGCGTGCGGCGAGGCGACGGCCCGCACGGCGAGCGCTTCGCTGCGGACGTCGGACAGGGGGCGCCGCGCCTTCTCCGCGGCGAGACGCGCGCGCCTCTGGCTCATTATCCGCTCTAAAAACCCGCCGGCGCCCATCTAACGGTTAGTCTCCTCTGCCAGCAGTTCGAGCTTGGGGAGAGCGGCGCCTTCGTCAATGCTCCGCCCGGCGAGCGCCGCCGCCTCGCGCAAATCCCCCGCCTCGCCGCCGACGAAGAGAGCCGAGGCGGCGTTGACGACGACAAGATCGCGCGCGGCGTCGCGCCGCGCGCCCGAGAGCACTTCGCGTATCACGCGCGCGTTCGCCTCGGCGTCGCCGCCGCGCAGGGAGTCGAGCGCAGAGCGACGGAGCCCGAACTCCTCCGGCGTCACCTCGAACGCGCGCACGCCGCCCTCGCAGACTTCGGCGACCTTCGTCGGCCCGTTCAGAGTCACTTCGTCCAGGCCGTCGAGACCGTGCACGACCCATGCGCGCTCGCTCCCGAGCGCGGCGAGCGTGCGCGCAATCGGCTCGACAAGGGCCTCGTGCCAGACGCCTATCAACTGCCGCGGCGCCCCCGCGGGGTTCGTGAGCGGGCCGAGCAGGTTGAAAGTGGTGTGGACGCCAAGCTCGCGGCGCACGCCCGCGACGCGCGCCGTCGCGCCGTGGTAGAGCGGCGCGAACATGAAGCAGACGCCTATCTCGTTCAGGCACCTCTCGGAGACTTCCGGCGGGGCCGTGACGTTGACGCCGAGGGCCGTGAGCACGTCGGCGCTCCCTGATAGGCTCGTGGCGGCGCGGCTACCGTGCTTCGCCACGGGCAGTTCAGCGCCCGCGATGACGAAGGCCGCGGCCGTCGAGACGTTAAAAGTCTTCGCGGCGCTTGAGCCCGTGCCTGCCGTGTCTATGAAGCGCTCGTGCCGCGCGCTCACGCGCCGTGCGCGGGCGCGCATCGCGGAGGCCAGGCCCGCCAGTTCCTCGACCGTCTCGCCCTTGACGGCCAGCGCGACGAGGGCCGCGCCTATCTGCGAGTCGGTCGCGCCGCCGTCGAGCAGGGCGCCTAAGAACGACTCGGCCTCCTCGCGCCGGAGGTTCTCGCCGCGCATGAGCCTTCGCAGGTACGCGCGCACCGACGCGCCCTCCTGCGGGTCGCCCCTCCTCGCCGCGCCCGGCGTCAGCCACGAAGGCCGCGCCCCCCGCCCTTGTGTTTCGTCATCCATCCGTAAAAGCTCTCAGAGTCGGAGGAAATTCGCGAGCAGGCGTTTGCCCTCGGTCGTGAGGATGGACTCCGGGTGGAACTGCACGCCCTCGACCTTCAGCGTGCGGTGGCGCAGGCCCATGATGACGCCGTCGGGGGTCGTGGCTGAGACTTCGAGGCAGGCCGGGAGCGTCTCGCGCTCGACGACGAGCGAGTGGTAGCGGCCGGCGGTGAAGCGGTACTCGAGGCCCTCGAAGATGGTCTTGCCGTCGTGGCAAATCTCAGCCGGCTTCCCGTGGACGGGCGCGGGCGCTCTAACGACGCGCCCGCCGAAGACCTGCCCGATGGCCTGGTGGCCGAGGCACACGCCGAGCAAGGGCACGTGGCCCGCCAGCAGCCCTATCAGGTCGAGCGTGACGCCGGCGCCGTCCGGCGTCCCCGGCCCCGGCGAGACGACTATGCGCTCGGGCCTTAGCTCGCGCTCGACTTCCTCGACAGTAACCTCGTCGTTGCGGCGCACGAGCACGTCGGCCCCTAGCTCGCCGAGGTACTGCACGAGGTTGTAAGTGAACGAGTCGTAGTTGTCTATGACGAGGAGCATCGCGCGTCAGCGTGCCGGCGGGGGGGATGCCGCGGCGGCGGGCCGCCTCCCAGCCGCCTGTAGAATCTTCACGACCTCGTCGCGGCGGTTCTCCCGTGCCCACGCGAGCGCGGTCTTGCCGTCGTTGTCTTTGGCCGAGGGGTCAGCGCCGCGCTCCAGGAGCATCCGGACGGCGCGCTCGTTCCCCTTTATAGCCGCCCACATCAGCGGCGTGCCGCCGACCTTGTTCACGGCATTCGGTTCTGCGCCGCGCGCGAGGAGCTTTTCTGCCAGCGGCGTGCGGTCGTAATAGACGGCCCACGTGAGCGCGGTGCCTACGCCCTCGTCAGAGGCGTTTATGTCGGCGCCCGCGTCGAGCAGCATGTCAATAAACTCCTCGCGGTTCTTGGCGACGGCGTACATGAGCGCCGTCGAGCC
>DASPKR010000614.1:0-2108 GCA_035627975.1 Pyrinomonadaceae bacterium
TCTTTCTCTACCGCGTGACGCCCGGCGTGGCCGAGAAGAGCTACGGCGTCTATGCCGCGAAGCTCGCGGGGCTGCCGCGCCCCGTGGTGCGCCGCGCCGAAGAGCTGCTCGGCGAGTACGAGGCCGGGCACGTCGGCGCGGGGAGGGAAGAGGCCGAGCCGCTCGACGAGCTGGAGTCGGCCGCGTGGGCTCACGCATCCCGCCTCGCGCGTGAGCTGCTCGACACGGACGTGAACTCGCTCTCCCCGGTCGAGGCGCTCATGAAGCTATTCGAGCTGCGGAAGATGGCCGAGGGCGAGAAGAATCTGAAAGCGCTCAAGACCGCCTGAGACTCCCCGATCACTACTACTCGCGGCTCTGTTCTTCGTCCCAGGGGTCTGTGTGAATCTGTACGCGCGAGCGTGGGATTTCGGCCTCAATGGCGCGCAGCACACGCACGGTCAGGTCGTGTGCGGCTTCGAAGCTCAGGTCGCGGCGGACTGCGAGGTGCAGGTCAATGAACTTGACGGAGCCGGAGCGGCGTGTGCGCAGGTCGTGAAAGTTTATGACGCCCTGCGGCTCGAAGCGGCTGACCACTTCGGCGACGCGGTCGTCAACCTCGGGCGGGAGGCGCCTGTCCATCAGAACGTCAACGGACTCGCGCCCGACCTGCACGGCCGAGTGGAGTATGTAGCCCGATATGGCGAGGGAGATGAGCGGGTCTGCGAGCCGCCAGCCGGTCAGGGCGACGGTGGCGAGCGCGACGAGCGCGGCGCCGTTCGCGTAAACGTCCGAGGCGTAGTGCGCGGCGTCGGCGCTGAGCGCGGGCGAGTCGGTCTGCCGCGCAATCGAGCGCAGGCGCGCGACGAGGAGCACGCTGACCGCAGCCGCCACGACCATTGTCCCGACCCCCACCCACTCGCTCGCCGTCGCCCGAGGAGTGACGATGCGCAGCACCGCCTCGCGCACGAGGAACAGGCCGGAGGCGGTGATGACCGCGGCCTGGAAGAGCCCTGCGAGCGACTCGGCCTTGCCGTGCCCGTAGAGGTGGTCGTCGTCGGGCGGGAGCGAGGCGGCGCGGACCGCGAAGAAGTTGATCGTCGAAGCGATGATGTCCATCGCCGAGTCGAGCAGCGACGCCCAGACGCTTATCGAGCCCGTCACCCACCCCGTAGCCGTCTTGAGCACGATGAGGAAGGCCGCCGCCAGAATCGAGAGACGCGCGGCCGTCTGTTTGAGCTTCGTCTCCTCGCGCGTGAGTTGGACGGGGTGGTGTGGTTGTTCGCTGGTCGAGGCCATAAAGGGCGAGCGCCTTTCTAACAAATCAGTGGCCGAGCGCGTCCGGGTGCTCGGAGACCTCCTCCATTACGCGCGAGCGCAGCGTGACGACGGCGACGCCCGCGAAGATGAGCCCGGCGGCTACGAAAGTGCGCCCGCTCCAACTCTCCTCCGCGCCGAGCACGAGCGGCGCGACGGAGAAGGCGATGAGCGGCTGTAGGTATATGTAAACCGCGACGGTGCTCGGCGCGACGCGCTCCAGAGCCCACGCGTTCAGGTAGTAGGCGCCCACGGTCGGGACGGCGACGATGTAGGCGACGCAGAGCCAGACCGCCCACCCGGCGTCGTGCGGCGGCTCGCGCCAGAGGTTGTAGCCGCCTACCGGCACAGTCATAAGGCTCCCGAAGGCGAAGACCCAGGTCATCGCCGTAAGCGCGCCGTACCGGCGGAAGGCGTCCTGCGAGACGGCGATGTAGGCGCCGTACGCGAGCGTGTTTGCGACCAGAAGGGCGTTGCCCGCGGCCTTGCCGCCGGAGAGGTCGGCCTCGAAGGGGTTCACGAGGTAGGCGACGCCTGCGGCGGCTATGACTGTGCCGAGCGCCGCGCGGGCCGTAAGCTTTTCGTAGCCGAGAAGGGTGCTCACCAGGAGCGTGAAGACGGGGATGGCCGTGCTGAGGAGCGTCGCGTTGACTACCGTCGAGAGGGCGAGCCCCTTGACGAAGAGTAGCTGGTTAAGCGTGACGCCGAGCAGGCCGTAGAGCGCGAACCTCGCGAGGTCTGCGCGCGCGGGGAAGGAGAGCCGGCCCCTCATGCGGCTTATGGCGAGGAAGGCCGCGGCCGCGCCGGCCACG
>DASPKR010000615.1:0-2676 GCA_035627975.1 Pyrinomonadaceae bacterium
AGGCTCGCCTTGATGTGCGCGTCCGAGTTCTGCTCGCCGTGGCGGAAGCCCATGCCGTGCTGCGGCACGAGCGTGCGCAGGGCGTGCAGCATGTCGCGCGCGACGTCCGGGTCGGCGTTCTCGTTGACCGTGAGGCCGGCCGTCGTGTGGCGCACGAACAGGAAGCAGACTCCCTCGCGCACGCCCGACTGGCGCACCCTCCGCCGCACCTCGTCCGTTATCTCGACCAACTCCTCTCGCTCGCGCGAGCGCACATTGATTATCTCCATAAGCTCGCCACGCCGCTTAAGGCTCGCGCCGCTCCTCCTCCTTCTCTCCGAGCACGAAGTTGTAGCTGATGACGCCGGAGACCTTGACGGGCTTGCCTTCGAGGAGCGTGGGCTTGAACTGCGCGGCGCGCGCGGCCTCGGCCGCCGCCTCCTGCAGTAGCGGGTGGCCCGAGACGGCGCGCGCCGCGACGACGCGCCCCTCCTCGTCCACAGCCACCTGCACCTTGACGACGCCTTGCGCGCGCGCGGCCCTCGCGATGGGCGGGTATTTCGGCGGGGGGACTGAGACGGCGTTGTCCCTGAGCGGGCGGCCCCCACCGTCGCCGCCGGCCGCTACCGCGGCGCCGGAGCCTTCGTTCGTACCGGCGCCCCCACCTCTCGCTACGGCCGCTGACGGCTCGCCCCGCCCTTCCCCCGCCACGACGGCGCGGGCGTCATGCGTCACGTCAACGCGCGCGGAAGCGCCCGAGGGCTGCGGCGGCTCGGACGGGCGCGCGGGGCGGGGCGGGCGCGGGACGCCGCCCCACTGAGTGCCGTCCGTGAACTCGACCCACCCGAGTTTCACGTTCGCCGAGTTGCCCGGCATTATCACGTTGAGCCTGCCCCACTCGGAGCGTATCGTCACGGTCTCGCCCGGCCCGACCCTGACGGGGTGGCCGAGCATCACCATCTCCTCCTCGCCGCCCGACGCGAAGCTTATCCCGACCTCCTTGACGGCGCGCGACGAGACGTTCGTGATAGTGACGGAAGGCAGCGTGACGAAGTAGTCGGAGTCGTCAACGCCCTCGTCGTGGAAGCTGTCGGCGCCCTCCTCGTCGGCGCGCTTGAGCTGCTCGCGCGTGATGAGCTTCATCCTCGCCTCGCTGATGACGACGGGCGCGCCCGCCGCGTTCTCCGTCGTGACGGCGGCGTCCGGCGCCTGCGCGAGCTCTTTGACGGCCGGGCCTTCCTCGCCGCGAGGCGGCAGCGCACGCGCCCGCACGCGCGGCGCCCTCCCGCCCTGCCCTTCGGCCCCGTCAGCCCCCTCGCCCGGCATGAGCGCCGCGCGCGCGCCGGGCGCCGCAGCCATCAGGCCCGCCGCCGCTGTAAGCGCCAGCGCCGCGAACGCAGCCGCCCCCGGCAGCAGCCGCTGCCAGCGGCGCGCGCCCGCCTCCTCACTCTCTCGCATGATCATCTCAATCCTCCTTCGCAGGTTGGGGCCGGCCGCGGCCCCCGAAACGCCGGCCACCCTCCAGCCGGAACAGAAGCGGACGACCTTCAGGATGCTCGAAGCGTAAGCGCCGGGGCGCCCGCCGACTTCGAGCACGCGCTCGTCGCAGGCGTGCTCGCGCTCCGCGAGCAGGCGCGCCTGTATGAGCCAGACGAGTGGATGGAACCACAGCACACAGTTGAGGGCGGTCTGCAGTTTGCCGAAGAGGTTGTCGCGCCGCTCGACGTGCGCCAGCTCGTGCAGCATCACCGACTCCAACTCTTCGTCGTCGAGCTGCTCGGCAATCAGCTCCGGCACTATGACGACAGGCCGGCGCGTGCGCCACACGCCCGGCTCGGTTCTGAGCGGCGAGAGCACGAGCAGCACTTCTTTCTTCAACCCCATGCGCGCCCGCGCCCTCTCCATCGCCTCGAACTCTTGGCCCGAGTACGACTCGCGGCCCGCGCGGAGCGCGCGCAGAAACTCGCGGCGCCTCGCTAGCCCGACGGCTCCCAGGCCCGCGAGCCCCAGCCCCCACGCGAGCGTGAGCGCGCAGTAAAGCTCCGAGCCGTGCGGCGCCGCCGCCGACACCGTGACCTCGAGCGTGTCGGAGAAGGGCGCTAGCGGCGCCGCGAGCTGCCGCACGACGGTCACCCCTCCCGGCCCCCTCGCCGCGCCGAAGAGGCGCGAAGCGTCCATGCCGGCCGCCGAGACGAGCGCGGCGAAGAGCGCCGAAGGCAGCGCGAACTTCGCCGCCGCCACGAGCCACAGCGAGTGGCGCAGGCGCGCCCGCCCGCGCCCCCGCAGGCAGAGCGTGACGGCGAAAACGAGCGCCGCGAACAGGCTCGCCTGCCACAGGTGGTCGGCCGCCGCGGGCCAGAGCCAGCGCGAGGCGCCCGCCAGAAGTTCGTGAAGCCCCGCCGCCGTCATCGCCGCCCCCTCTCCCGGCCCTTGCCGCGCACGACCTCGCCGCCCGCCTCGCCCTCTCCGCCTCCCGCCGCGCGCCGCTCGGCTTCGAGCCTCTCCAAAGTCAGCTCGGCCTCGCGCAGGTCGTCCAGCGTTAGCCGGCCCGCCTCAACGAGCTGCGCCATGAGCGTGCGCGGGCTCCCGCCGAAGAAGGCCAGGAGGTCGTCAACTATCCGCCTCGCCGCGGCCTTGCGCGTCACGACCGGCTCGAATATGTGCGCGTTCCCAATCTTCTTCACGCGCCTGACCGCG
>DASPKR010000616.1:0-12497 GCA_035627975.1 Pyrinomonadaceae bacterium
CGAGAGCCTGCGGCGCGCTATCCTGGCCGGCCAACTTAAGCCGGGCGCACGCCTGCCCTCGACGCGCGATATGGCCGCGGAGCTGAAGGTCTCGCGAAACACTGTGCTGAACGCCTTCGAGCAACTGCTGGCCGAAGGCTACGTCGAGGGGCAGACGGGCTCCGGCACGTACGTCTCGCGCAGGCTCCCCGAGGAGCTGCTCAACGCCCGCGGCTCGGAGCGTCGGGTGGCGAAGAGGCCGCGCCATGGCGGCAGGCTCTCGCGCCGCGGCGAGGCGTTAGCGGCGACGAGCTCGAGCGTCTCGCGCACGGCGGCCGGCGCGCGCGCCTTCCGCCCCGGCTCGCCCGCGATTGACGCGTTCCCCTTCGAGATTTGGTCGCGGCTGACCGCGCGCCACTGGCGGCGGCCTCGCCGCGACCTGCTCAACTACGGCGACCCCGCCGGCCACTGGCCTCTGCGCGAAGCGATAGCCGCGTACCTCGGAACGGCGCGCGCGGTAACTTGCGAGCCGGAGCAGGTCATAGTCGTCGCGGGCGCGCAGCAGGGGCTCGACCTCACGGCGCGGCTTCTGCTAGACGAGGGCGACGCCGCGTGGGTCGAAGAGCCGGGATACCTCGGCGCGAAGGGCGCGCTTGCGGCCGCTGGCGCGAGGCTCGTCCCCGTGCCGCTCGACTCGGAAGGCCTGGACGTGGACGCGGGCGCGCGGCTCGCCCCCTCGGCGCGGGTCATCTACGCCTCTCCGTCGCACCAGTACCCGACGGGCGTGACGATGAGTTTGGCGCGGAGGCTCAAGCTCCTCGAATGGGCAGGGCGCGCGGGCGCGTGGGTGATTGAAGACGACTACGACAGCGAGTACCGCTACGCGGGCCGTCCGCTCGGCGCGTTGCAGGGGCTCGCGGCCGACGGTCGGGTGATTTACGTCGGCACGTTCAGCAAGGTGCTCTTCCCCGCCCTTCGCATCGGCTACGTGGTCGTGCCTGTGGAGTTGGTCGAGGCGTTCAGGTCGGCGCGCGCTCTGGTTGACCGCCACTCGCCCACGGTCGAGCAGGCGGTGCTCGCGGACTTCCTCGCTGAAGGCCACTTCGCGCGCCACGTGCGGCGCATGCGCGCTCTCTACGCGGCGCGGCAGGAGGTGCTGCTCGCCGCGGCCGCCGAAGAGTTGGGGGGGCTTCTGGAAGTCAGGCCGTCTGACGCGGGCCTGCACGTGCTGGGCTTGCTGCCGCCGGGGGTGTGCGACCGCGAGGCGTCGCTCGCCGCCGAGGCGCGCGGCGTCGAGGCGCAGCCGCTCTCGGCCTTCCACCTCAAGCCGCCCGCGCGGGGCGGCCTCGTGCTCGGCTACGCGGCCTACGACGAGCGCGAGTTACGCGGGGCCGTGCTGAAGCTGGCCGACGCCCTGCGGGAGGTGACGCGGGCGGCGAAGAGATAGGCAGACGGCTTCGCGGCGGCCGGGGCGGTCGCGCGGAGACACGACGCGCCCGCGCGTCAGGGCGAAGGCGCGAGCACGTCGAGGCGGTCATTGCGCTGCACGCCGTCCGCGCCCTCTGCGCTTATGTTGACGCCGGCGTTGGCCGCCACCGCGTAGGTCTCTACCGAGAAGGCGGCCTGCTTCGCCCCCATCTGCACCGTCACGGGGTTTGCGGCGACGCCGAACGGCGGGTTGATGAACTTCGCGGCCGACGGCTTGCTCGACTTCAGGATTACCGAAAGGGGTTGCGACGGGATGCACTCGAGGTTGACGGTCGCCGTCGCCGACGTCCCTCCCTCGACCCCAGTGGGCGACACCGTCAGACTCTTGACGCCTATCGGCCTGAGTGTAAGGGGGGCGAAGACCGAGGACGAACCGTAGCGCGCCGTCACCTGCCCCGTCAGGCTGTCGCCGACCTGCGCGGTCGTCACGAGTAGCGTGGCCGAGGACTGGCCCTGCGGTATGCGCAGCAGTAGCGGGGCCGTGTCGGGAGGGATGTCGGTGCCGCCGTGGATGTCGTCCGAGACCTCGACGAAGGTGTCGTAGGGGGCGACGCCCGAAAGCGTCACCTGGACGACGGGCTTCTGGCAGTTCGAGCCGCCGGGGACGGTGTTAGGGGTCACCGTGACGGAGGATACGCCCAGCACGGTCGTCGTCTGCCTTCCGGTGTTGTTCGAGGGCGAGAGGTCTGCCACGCCTCCCGAGACAGTAGCCTCGTTCGCGTACTGGCCGACCTGCGACGCCGTGACCGTGACGTAGATGAGCGCCTTGCCCTTCTTGACTGTCCCGTCGAAGGTGTTGTCGAAGACGCGCATCGTGCCTAGCTGGCAGTTGACGGCGTTGCCCGTGAACGAGCAGCCCGAGCCAGTGTAGTCCGTGGAGGCATGCATCGAGACTCCGGTCACCGTCAGGCCCGCCGGGACTGTGTCGGTCACCACGACGTTGGGCGCCGGGCCGGGGCCGCGGTTATACACTCGGAGCTCGTAGTCGAAGGAGGAGCCGACGGGCGCGGGGTCAACAGAGTCGCGCTTCGTTATCTCCATGTCGGCGGGCGGGAGGCCCCCCGTGTCGTAGGCGCCGATGTCGGCGAGGTCGCCCGAGCCGTCCGGGCTGTCCGGGTTGTCGGAGATGCGCGGCGAGTAGAAGCGCTGGTCTGTCGTCAAGCCGAAGCTGTTGCCCTGGTCAATGGCGGGGCTGCCCGGAAGGAGCTTGTGCGTCTTGGTCGGGCCGCCGTTATCCGCGAGCGGGCCGAGCATCGCGTCCTCGACCCCGACCTGGTTGAACCGTTCCTCAAAGAAGGGGTAGGCGGGAAAGAAGGCGTCGGCGGGGTCACTCGCGCCGATGAGGTTGTATTCGGCGTTCGGGTAGGGGGCAAAGATGACGAGGAAATCATCCGGGGTGTCGGCGCCTTTGTAGTTGCCCCACACGATCGAGTTGCGCAGGGTGAAGACGGTGTCGTTCTCAGCTCGCAAGACGATGCCGCCCCCCATGCCACCCTCACTTCCGTTCGGGTCAGCGCGGTTAGCCGTGACTGTGACGGAGGTCAGGGTGGCATTTTCCGACCCGTACAATCCGATATAGATGCCGCCGCAATAAAACCCTGCGGTGTTGCCGCTGATGGTGCTGTTCTTAATCGTCACCAGGCCATAATCGGAAAGGATGCCGCCGAACTCCCCAAGCGCGGTGTTGCCACTGACGGTGCTGTTCTCTATCTCGATAGTGCCGTAGGAGACGATGCCGCCGCCGCCGCCTGCGGTGTTGCCGCTGACGGTGCTGTTCTTGATCGTCAACTCGCCGTCGTCGTTGCATATGCCGCCGCCGCCGCCATCTACGACGTTGCCGCTAACCGTGACGCCAGTCAGCGTCAGCGTCCCCTGGGAGTTGATGCCGCCGCAACTGCCGGCCTGCGCGTCCCCGATATACACCACACGGCCGTTGCTGACGGTGAGGCCGGAGATGTGAACGGTCGCGCCGGCGGCGATGCGGAAGATGCGGTAGTCCCCTCCGGTGTCCCTCCGCACCGTCAAGAGGCTCGCGCCGGGGCCGTTGATGGTGATGTTGCTGTTGATGTAGAGCGCCGACTCCAAGTCGGGCGTGGAGCCGCCCGTCAGGTTGATCGTGCCGGCGACGGAGAAGTTGAGGGTGTCGTCCCCGGCGAGGGCGTTCGCCTCCGTGATGGCCGCGCGCAGCGTGCACTTGCCCGCCGAGTCGGCGCACGTGCCGTTACCGGCCGCCGAGTCGTTAGTGTCGCCGAGGTGGTTGACCGCGAAGGTGGCCGCCGAAGCGCTGTGCGACGCGGAAAGCACGAGCGTCAGCAGGCAGGCCGCTGCCAGTGCGCGGCAGGCGCGGAGGGGGAAACTCATGGGGCAGACTCCTTAAAATCCGTTGGGCGTGTGTAGAACGAGACCGTGAGGCACGGCGAAGAGTGGTTGCGTTGACTTTCCTAGAGCCGGAAAGGATTTGGCTGCCCCTGTGTGTCGGGGTCGCAACTTATACCACGGCGGGGCGGGCAACACAAAGGCATTCTCGCCCGCGCCGCCATCGGGAGGGAGAACTGGCGCGGGCTTCAACGCTTCCAGAGCTTCTGCGAGGGGATGCGAAGCGTGCGGTTGAACTTGCTAGAGGCGTTCTCCCAGGCGATGACTTCCGTCAGCTCCACGATGGCGTCGTCGGTGTAGAGCCGGCGCAGGCGCGCGAAGAGTTCGTCGCTCACGTCCATGTCGGAGAGGGTGATGGCGTCGGCGTACTCTAGCGCGGCGCGCTCGGCCTCGTCGTAGAGGGGGCTCGTGGCGTAGTCGCCCAGCGCCTCTATCTTCCCGTCCGTGACCCCCAGCTCGCTGCCGACCGCAGCGTTTATGTCCTGTCAAAACTCGCAGCCGTTGAGCGCGGCCACGCGGCGGTTCACGAGCGCCTGAAGGCGCGGGTCAATCAGCCCGGAAGCCTCAATCCCCTGCCACATCCCGCGCGCGGCGGCCTCGTGCTCGGCTACGCGGCCTACGACGAGCGCGAGATACGCGAAGGCGTGCGCCGGCTCGCCGAAGCCCTCCGAGAGGTCGCGCGTTCGGCGGGCAGGTGATTACGGCGAGGGCGCGAGCACGTTGAGCCTTGTGTTCTCTGCCACGCCGTCGCCGCCCCTGGCGGTGACGGTCACGCCTTCGGAGTTGCTGACCGCGTAGGTCTCAATCGTGAACGTGGGCTGCTTCGTACTTACCTGAACGGTCACGGAGTTGGCAGCCATGTTCGTCGCCGGGTCTATGAACCTTGCCATGGACGGCTTGTCAGTGCTCAAGGTCACGCTCACGGGGCTCGACGGCGTGCACCTCAGGTTGACGGTGGCGGTCGCGTTCCCCGCCCCGCCCACGACACCACCTGGCGACGCAGGCGAGACCAGTGCCCGCTTCACGCCGACGGGGTTGACCGCGAGAGGGGCCGATGCGCTCGACGTGCCGTAGCTGGCCGTCACCTCCCCTTCCTGCTTCGTGCTCACCTGGACGGTGCCCACGAGCAGAGTCGCGGAGGACTGGCCCTGAGGTACGCGCAGCAGCAGCGGCGAGGTGGAGGCGGGTATGTTCGTCGTCGCGGCGAGGTCGTCCGAGAGCGAGACGAACGTGTCGAAGGGGGCGACGCCCGTCAGAGTCACCCTGACGAGCGCCTTCTCGTCGTTGCCGCAACCGGCGCCCCCGGCCACGCTGCCCCCGGCCGTGTTGTTCACCGTGATCGCGACGGACGAGACGCCGAGGACGGTGGTCTTCTGTCGGCCGGTGTTGTCCGTCATGTCCGGGTCTGGCTCGTCGGCCGAGACGGTCGCCTCGTTCGTGTACTGCCCCGCCTGCGTGGCCGTGACATTCACTATGATGACGGCCTTGCCCTTCTTCACAGCGCCGTCGGATGTGTCGTCGAAGACGCGCATAGTGCCCAGGTCGCAGTTGACCGTGTTTGTGCCGGAGTCAATAGAGCAGCCCGTGCCTGTGAAGTCGCTCGACGGGTGCATGCTAACGCCCGTCACGGTCAGTCCGGCGGGAACCGGGTCTGTGACCGTGACGTTGTTCGTGATGAGCGGGCCTCGGTTATAGACGCGCAGCTCGTAGTTGAAGGAGGTGCCGACGGGCACGGGGTCTGTGGAGTCTTTCTTCGTTATCTCCATGCCGGCGTCGAAGGCGTAGGCAGAGCCGGCGTTCGTCTTGCCGGGGTGGTCGTCCGCGGGAGCGCCGACTACTACCCTGTAGTTGTCAATCGCGACCGAGTCGCCGAAGTTGTCACCGTTGGCAGCGTCCGAAGCCTGCAACCTCAACTGCTGCGCCCACGTCGTGTCGCTTCTGTTGAAGACGTAGGCGGCGCCGGCATCAATCCAGCTTTCTACTTCATCGCGGGGAGCGCCGACTACCACCATGTCGCCTTCAATCGCGACCGAGTAGCCGAAGATGTCACCGGAGCGGTTACCGGAAGCCTCCAGCTTCTGCTGCTCAGACCATACATCCTCGCTCCTGACGAAGACATAGGCGGAACCGGCGTCCGGCCCGCCGGCGAAGTCGTCGCCGGGAGCGCCGATTACCGCCGTGTCGCCGTCAACCGCGACCGAGAAGCCGAAGCGGTCATCGGCAGCGGCGTCCGAAGCCTCCAGCTTCTGTTGCTCAAACCACCCATCCTCGCTCCTAACGAAGACGTAAGCAAAGCCGGCGCTCCCTCCGTCGTTGACGTCGTCCGAGGGAGCGCCGACTACCGCCGTGTCGCCGTCAACCGCGACCGAGTAGCCGAAGGCGCCAGCTTCGTTGAAATCCGAAGGCTCCAGCTTCTGCTGCTCTGTCCACGTCGCGCCGCTTCCGGTGAAGACGTAGGCGGAGCCGACACTCGGTAAGCCGAAGATGTCGTCGCGGGGAGCGCCGATTACCACCGTGCCGCCTTCAATCGCGACCGAGTAGCCGAAGTTGTCAAAGGCGGCGTCGTCCGAAGCCAGTAGAAACGTCCGCGGAGTCCAAGTAGTGCCGCTTCTGGTGAAGACGAAGGCCGAGCCGGCGTCCGGCCCGACGCCGGTGTCGTCGCCGGGAGCGCCGACTACCACCGTGTCGCCTTCAATCGCGACCGAGTAGCCGAAGAGGTCAAAGTTGGCGCCGACAACCGTCAACTTCCGCTGCAACGCCCACGTCGCGCCGCTTTTGACGAAGACGTAGGCCGAGCCGTTGTCCGCCATGCCGGAGTGGTCGTCCAGCCACGAGCCGACTACAGCCGTGTTGCCGTCAAACGCGACCGACTCGCCGAAGAAGTCATTTGCGGCGGCGTCACTAGCTTGCAGCCTCGCCTGCTGTATGAGTGGGTCAACCGTCAAAGGGTACTGCGCCCCCGCGTCGTCCACCTCCAGCAGCACGGCCCCGCCATCCACGCTCATGCGCGACGCCAACTCCCGGCCTCCGGCGTCGTAGGCCGCCAGATGGTCGTACAAAAGCACCTCGGCGCCCGACCCGTCCGCGAAGCTGATTTGCCTGCCGTCGGCCCCGGCCTCGGCGCGCAAGCCCCCCCCGACCCTCAGCCTCAGCACGAGCCGCTCGCCGGCCGCGGCCCCGCCGCCTTCCACCTCCGGCCTCTCCGACAGCGTGAAGCCCTGCTCGACGCCCCGCCTCTCGTTTATGTACCACTCGACGAGCGGGCCGCGACGGTACTCGACTCGCTCGCCCTCGCCCGAAGGCACGGCCTCCTCCACGGGCCGCGCGCGCCCGCCGTAGCCGTAAGCCTCAAGGCTCATCCCGAATCGCCACGCCCCGGCCTTGCCGCTCGGCTCGATGCTCAGCCCGCCCGCCTCGAAGCGAGCGAGAAACTGCTGCGCCGGGTTGCGTGCGAGCACGGCCACGGGGCCGCCCGCCTCGCCGCCGCCCTCGACCTCCACGCCGTAGCGCGCCCGCTCGAAGGCTTCGCGCAGGCCCGCGGGGGCTTCGGGCCACTCCCTCTCGGCCCGGCCCGCCTCGCCCGCGCCGGCGCGCGCGGGCGGCCCGACGCGCGAAAGGGGCAGGCCCACTGCGCCGAGCAGCGCCGCGGCGGCGAGGCAGGCCAAAGCGAAAAGAGAAAAAGATGGTGCTTCGGGGCGAACGATGAGGCGCATTGGGGGCATTCTCCTTCTAGCGGGGTGCTTCTCGCCGGTTACTAAGGGCTCGCCGGCGGGGAAGGTAAAGCGGAATTGAGCGCGCAGGCGTCAGGCGTGGGCGCGTTAGCGGATACTAGCTCCTCATGTCATGTGTAGTCGGGAAAGCTCGTGAGTCGGGAGCGGGATTTATAGATCCGCGTGTCGGGGACACGATTTATAGCACAGGTGGGAGAACGCAACAAATGGAATTCCCGCCGGGCCGGGAGGGGCGGGGGCCTCAGCGCTTCCAGAGCTTCTGCGAGGGGATTCGGAGTGCGCGGTTGAACTTGCTAGAGGCGTTCTCCCAGGCGATGACTTCCGTCAGCTCCACGATGGCGTCGTCGGTGTAGAACTGGCGCAGGCGCGCGAAGAGTTCGTCGCTCACGTCCATGTCGGAGAGGGTGATGGCGTCGGCGTACTCTAGCGCGGCGCGCTCGGCCTCGTCGTAGAGTGGGCTCGTGGCGTAGTCGCCCAGCGCCTCTATCTTCCCGTCCGTAATCCCTAGCTCGCTGCCGACCGCAGCGTTTATGTCCTGTCAAAACTCGCAGCCGTTGAGCGCGGCCACTCGGCGGTTCACGAGCGCCTGCAAGCGCGCGTCAATCAGCCCCGAAGCCTCAATCCCCTGCCACATCCCGCGCACGGCGCGGAAAATTGTAGGGCGGCGCGCATAGACCGTGTGGTTGATGAGAGGCGCGCCCCACTTCCCGGCCTGCG
This sequence comes from Pyrinomonadaceae bacterium, assembly GCA_035627975.1. GTDB lineage: Bacteria > Acidobacteriota > Blastocatellia > Pyrinomonadales > Pyrinomonadaceae > QHXN01. Next base: position 8,292 of record DASPKR010000616.1, read on the forward strand.
CCTCCATCACACGCCGCGCGTAGTCGTCGGCCTCCTCCGGCCCAATCCCTTCGATTCGCATCCAGTCAGACCTCCTAAACGCCCGAATACTAACCGCCGTCCGGCGCGCGCGGAAGTGCCATTTTGTGAAAGACGGCGGGCCGCGGCCGTCTTGACCTCGCCGGGCGCGCGTGCCTACAATCGGCCCCGAGTTCCCCCGCCGAAGCCCCCGCCGAAAGACGTGAGCCAAACTTTTCATCGAAGGGGTGAATTATGTCCGCACAGAGGAGCGATAACAGTCAGGGCGATACGGGAACCCGCGACATCACTTACGACCTGATCAGCACCTGCTACCACCAGCTACAGGGCGCAGAGACCGTCGCGATGTACATCGCCGACGCCGAGCAGGAAGGCAATCAGGAGATCATCCAGTTCTTCCGCGAGACGAAGGACGAGTACGAGCGCCGCGCCGACCGCGCCAAGCAACTGCTCGCCACGCACCTCAGCACGCAGTCGAGGGGCGCCTCCGGCGGCTAAACCGGCCCGGGCGGCGTCAGTCACGGAAAGCGGGAGTGGCCGCGTGAGCGAAAACAGGCTCACGCGGCCACTCCCGCTTTCCGTGACTGACGGCTGCCCCTAATACTTCGGCACGCTCGGGTCAACGTCGTTCGACCAGGCGGTGATGCCGCCCTTGAGGTTCACGAGCTTGCCGCGGAAGCCGGCGCGGGTGAGCGCCTCTATGGCCTTCGCGCTGCGGACGCCGCCCTTGCAGTGGACGACGGTCTCGCGAGCCTCGTCTATCTCGCCGCGGCGGTTCACGACCTCGCCGAGCGGGATGGGCTTGGCGCCGGGTATGGTGGCGATGTCGCGCTCGTAGGGCTCGCGCACGTCTATGAGTTGGATGTCGTCGCCCCTGTCCATGCGGGCCTTGAGCTCGGTCGCGGTCATCTCTTCCATCTCTCTCGTCTCCTCGGTTTTGGTTTCGGGCGCCGGCCGAAGGCCGCAGAACTCCTCGTAGTCAATCAACTCTCGCACAGTGGGCTGCGGGCCGCAGACGGGGCAGCCGGGGTCTTTGCGAAGCTTCAGCTCGCGGAAGCGCATCTTGAGTGCATCGAACAGGAGCAGGCGGTTGATGAGGGGCTCGCCGCGGCCGATGAGCAGCTTGATGGCCTCGTTGGCCTGTATGGCGCCGACGATGCCGGGCAGGACGCCGAGCACCCCGCCCTCCGCGCAGGAGGGGACGAGCCCCGGAGGCGGGGGCTCGGGGTAGAGGCAGCGGTAGCACGCGCCGCGCTCGGCCCAGAAGACGGAAGCCTGCCCCTCGAAGCGGAAGATTGAGCCGTAAACGTTGGGCTTGCCCGTGAGCACGCAGGCGTCGTTGACGAGGTAGCGCGTGGGGAAGTTGTCTGTGCCGTCAACAACGAGGTCGTATTCGCGGAACAGTTCGAGCGCGTTCTCGCTCGAAAGCCTCGTCTCGTAAGCCTCAATTTTGACGTGCGGGTTGATGTCCGTGAGGCGGTCGCGCGCCGACTCTATCTTCGGGCGGCCCACGTCCTTCGTGCCGTGGACTATCTGCCGCTGCAAGTTCGACTCGTCCACCACGTCGAAGTCAACGATACCCAGCGTGCCTACGCCCGCCGCGGCGAGGTACATCCCCGTCGGCGCGCCCAGCCCGCCCGTGCCTATCATGAGCACGCGCGACGCCTTCAGCCTCCGCTGACCCTCGACGCCGACTTCGGGCATGATGAGGTGACGGCTGTACCGGGCGACCTCATCGTGAGTGAGCGCGGGAAGCTCCGCGGCCCTGACGGCCGAAGCGCCGGGCGATTGCTTCTCCTCCGCCGCCGTCGAGCCGCCGGCAATCGCCGGGACTATCGTCACCGTGTCGCCGTCCTTCAGGGGCGTTTCGAGACGCTGCGCCGAGCGAATGTCCTCGTCGTTGACATAGACGTTAACGAAGTTGCGCAAGGCGTTCTGCTCGCCGTAGAGGTGGCGTCGAAGCTCCGCGTGCTCGGCCGTCATGCGATCCAGGGCCTCGCCGACGGTAGCGGCCTCGACCTCTACCTCCGCCTCCCCGCCCGCGAACTGCCTGAGCGCGGTCGGTATGAAAATTGTTACCGCCATAAAAAGCTAACTCCCTTCGGTTCTTCCTGCTCCGTCCCTTCGGCCGGCTCTTCCGCCTCCGCCTCACCCTCGACCGCGAACGGGTCGGGGATGGTCGCCCCCTGCGGCACGAGCCAGGCATCCAGCTCGTCGCCGTCCCACTCGCCGCGGGCCGGCACTAATATGATCGTCAGACGCTCCGGGCCGATGCCGTGCTCTTTCCTGAACGCCGCCTTCCAGTCCTCGACGAGCCGCGCGATGTCCACGTCGGGCGGCTCTTCCTCCTCGGCCTCCTCTGGCGCGGCCGGCTCGGCCGGCTCGGCCGCCTCATCGTCGCCGTGACCTTTCACCTGCGCCGGGTACTCCCCTTCCTGCTCCTCTTCCGCCCCGGACTGGACGGGCGGGAGCCTGACGACGAAGACGGCGTTTATCTTCTCGTCGGCCTTCAGAACGTCCGCGACCGACTTGAAGACCCAGCGGGCCTCGTCCTCGTACTTGAGCTGGTACTGCGGGTAGGTGCCGAGCTGCACGGCCCCCTTCGGCGTGCGCTCCGGCCCCTCGTGGGCCGCGGGCGGCGGCGCGTCTTTCGGTAGAATCCAGAGCTGCGCCTTCGGCCGCTCCGAGTAGCCGCCGAAGATGATCTTTATGCGGTCGGCCTCGACGCCCGCGCGCTTTATCTCTTCCACGTCCTCCTCGGCCACGCGCCGCCAAGCGCCGGGCGCGCTCTCCTCGCCGTTGAAGGCGACGAGGTACGCGACCGCTTCGGGTTGCAGCCGTAGCGAGTCGGCGAAGCCGGCCATCTCGGCGTCGCCCACGGGCGGCCCTGTCATGCCATCGCCCATGAAGCGGCCGTCCCAGCGCTCGGCCTCCGCGAACATGCCGCGGAAGCTCTCCGCGGCCGACTCGTGCGTGACGGGCTCGGGGTCTTCGGCGCCCGGCGGGACTACCCACAACTGCGTGGAGGCTTCGCCCGGCGCGGGGAGTCGGCCGCCATTTATGACCTTGACCCGCTCAGGCGTGATCCCGCGCTGGTTCACGAGGTAGTTCCAGGTGACGCGCAGGCGGAAGTCCGCCGTCCCCGAGCGCTCGCCCGCGGGGCCGTAGGCGATTACGACGCCGCGCGCCGACGAGTCGCTTTGAAGCTCTATGGCGAAGTTGTCGAGACGCGCGCTGTGGTCGCAGCCGCCGAGCCGCCCGTACTCGTCAATCTTGCGCGCGGCGGGAGGCGCCGATCCCTCCTTAGGCCCTGCCCCTTCTTGCGCGCGCGCGACTCCCGCGCACGCGAGCGACGCGGCCGAGAGCAGAAGCAGGCCGCCCAGAAAGCGTCTGAACGTCACGGCTCTTCCTCCCACACGACCTCCTCCTCGCGGAACCGCGAGCGGTCTTCCTCAAGCTCCCAGGAGCGCAGCTCACGGGCGGCGCCCGCGCTGACTGAGACGACCACGTAAGACATCGTAGGCCACGGCGCGAGGTTCTCAAGATCGAATTGCGACGGCACGGCCGGGTGGTCGGGGTGCGAGTGGTAGTTGCCCACGACGCCCATGCCGCGCGACGCGTAGAGCCTCTCGGCCCGCGCGTACTCCAAAGGCCGAATCAACATGCGCCTGTGCCGCTCGCCCGCATCCTCGAACGCGTTCTCGACGGGGACGGCGGCAAAGACTGTGCGCGCGCGCCCGTCGTCCTCTATCCGGCCGACGAGCAGGCCGCAGCACTCGTGCGGGTACTCGCGCTCGGCGTGCCGCATTATCTCACCCTCGACCCTCCGCGGGAGCCTTATCACTCGCGCCCCTCTTCCCAGAACTCGTCGCTCAGGTAGCGCCCGCCGCCGTCGCACAGGACGGTGACGACGACCGAACCCGCCGCCAAGCTCTCCGCGCAGCGCAACGCGGCCAGGACGTTCGCGCCCGAGCTGACGCCGACGAAGAGACCCTCCTCGCGCGCGAGCCTCCGCGCCATGCCTTGGGCGTCTTCGGTCGAGACGGCGACCCTCTCGTCCTCAATCGTCGGGTCGTATATGCCCGGCACGATTGAAGTGGCGAGGTCGCGCATCCCTTCGAGCCCGTGCAGCGGCGAGTCGGGCTGAACGAGCACGGCGCGCACGCCCGGCTTCAACTCCCTCAGAAG
>DASPKR010000617.1:0-14192 GCA_035627975.1 Pyrinomonadaceae bacterium
GAGCTGCGCACGCCGCTCACCTCCATACTCGGCTTCGCCGAAATCCTGCTAGACCAGGAAGACCTGGACGGCGCGCAGCGCCGCTTCTGCGAAAAGATTCAGTCCTCCGGCTTCCAGCTTCAGGCGAGCCTCAACCAGCTAGTTGACCTCTCGCGCCTCGAAGCCGGCCAGACAGAGCTGTTCCTGCACGAGTTCTCCCTGCGCGAGACTCTCCGCGAGTCGTGCGCGGCCGTGGCGCGGCTTGCGAAGAAGCAGGGCGTCGCGCTCGACTGCGCGACCTCTCCCGAGGTCAGCGCGCTCGTCTCCGACGAGGGCAAGCTCCGGCAGGTGCTCTACAACTTCCTCTCCTTCGCCATCGGCCGCAGCCCCTCGGGCGGCACGGTGCGCGTCTTCGCCTCGCCCGACGAGGGGGAGCGCGTCCGCGTCGAGATTGCCGACGAGGGCGAGCCACTCAATGACCCCGCGCACCTCTTCGAGCCCGTGGACGTGGACGCGCCCAACGAGCGCGGCACGAACATGAACGAGCTCGGCCTAGTCATCGCCCACCGGCTGCTCGACGTCCTCGGCGGCTCAGTCCGCCTCGAAGGGCGCGGCGAGCGCGGCCTCTCCGTCCACCTAACGTTCCCCGCGCGGCCGACTGAAAAATAGTTACGGGTTACAGGTCAGCGGCGCCAGGTTTTCGTTTGAAACTTGGGGCACGGGACTTTAAACTTGTAACTCCCAATCGTGCTTTTCGACTTCGAGCTGGCCGGCCGCCGCGTGCGCCTCTGGCAGAGGCCGGGCGAGAGCTACAACCACGTGCTGATGAAGGCGCTCGGCTACGCGATGTTCGTGGGCGAGTTCCCCCGCTTGCAGATCGAGGCGGGCGTCGGGCTGCGCTACAAGCCCGACCTCGTCGCCGAAAGAGACGGCCGACGCGCGGCGGGCGTGCGTTTCGAGTTCTGGGGCGAGTGCGGCGCGGTCTCGATGCGGAAGGTCGCGTGGCTGCTCAAGCACGGTCAGTTGGAGCGGCTCGCGCTCTTCAAGATAGACTGCGGCGTTCAGCCCTTCGTCAGGGAGTTGCGCGAATCTGTGGGGCCGCGCTACCGCGAGGGCGGGCGCCTCCTGCTAGTCAACTTCGCGCCCGACGTGGCCGAGCGCGCCGCATCGCGCCGCGTCGGGCGCGTCCCCGAGGGCTGGTACACCAAGACTTTCGTCTGACGCCGTGGGCGAAGAAGCGATAACAATCCGCGAGTGCGAGACCGTCGAGGAGTTCGACGAGTGCGTGCGTCTCCAGCGCGAGGCGTTCGGCCTGCCCGACCTTGAGCTTTCGCCGCGCCGCCACCTGATAGTCGCCCGTAGCGCTGGCGGCTGGACGCTCGGCGCCTTCGACGGCCCGCGCATGGTCGGCTTCGTGCTCACGCAGGTCGCCGCGCGCGGCCCGGAGGTCTTCGGCTACTCGCACATGATGGCTGTGGCGAAGGGTTACCAGAACCGCGGCATCGGCGCGCGCCTGAAGTGGGCGCAGCGCCGTCGGGCGCTCGGCGAGGGGCGCCGCCTCGTGAAGTGGACTTGGGACCCGATGCAGTCGCGCAACGCCCATTTCAACATCAACCGGCTCGGCGCCGTCGTCCGCTCTTACGCGGATAATTTTTACGGGACTGACTACTCGACCGTGACGGGGAAGTTCGGCGAGGCGTCGGGGCTGCCGAGCGACCGGCTCGCGGCCGAGTGGGCGCTCGACTCGCCGCGAGTTGAGGCGCTCGCGCGCGGCGAGACGCCCGCGCCCTTCGGCCCCGCGCCGCGCGCCGCCGTCGAGATTCCGCCCGACTGGGGCTCGCTCGTGCGCGAGGACGCCGGAGCCGCGCGCGGCGAGCTATTGCGCGTCCGCGAGGAGTTCCGGTCGGCCTTCGCTTCGGGGCTCGTCTGCGCCGGCTTCGAGCGCGACGGCGCGCGGCCCAGATACCTTTTCTTCAGTGAATAGTGAATGCCGTTCACCCGCTTCGACCGATACGTTGACCGGCAAGCGCGCTCGTTCGTGGAGCGCTTGCGGGAGTTGTGCCGTATGCCTTCGGTGGCGGCGCGTGGGACAGGTATGCGGGCCGTGGCCGAGCACGTCGAGCAGATGTTGCAGCGCGTCGGCGCAGGCACGCGCTCGTTCAAGACGGGCGGCGGCTTCCCCATCATCTACGGCGAGTGCGGCGCGGGCGAGCGATGCTTCCTCATCTACGGCCACTACGACGTGCAGCCCGTCGGCCAGTTGACCGAATGGTCTTCGGGCCCTTTCGCGGCGGAGGCACGCGACGGCGCGCTCTACGCGCGCGGCGCGTCGAACAGCAAGGGCGACCTGGTCGCCAGAGTCGCCGCGGTCGAGGCGTACCAGAAGAGCTTCGGAAAGCTCCCCGTCTGCCTTCGCTTTATTGTCGAGGGCGAGGACGGGCTTGGCAGCCCCAGCCTCTACCGCTTCGCCGCCGAGAACCAGGAGCTTCTGCAAGCGGACGGCTGCGTCTGGGACGACGGCTACAAGGACACGAACGGCCGCCTCGTCATTAACCTCGGCTTCAAGGGCATAAGCTTCATCGAGCTGCGCGCCGTCGGCGCGCGCACTGACCTGCACTCGAAGTGGGGCGGCGTCGTGCCGAACCCCGCATGGCGGCTCGTGCAGGCGCTGGCGACGATAGTCTCGCCCAAAGGCGTCATCACGATTGACGGCTTCGGCTCGCACGTCGCGCCCGTCTCAGCGGACGACCGCGCGATGCTAAAGACCGTCGAGCTAGACGAGGCGGGCCTCCGCCGCGAGTTCCGCATACAGCAGTGGGTCCGCGGGATGACCGGAAGGGAGTTGACGAAGGAGTTGATATTCGGCCCGACCTGCACCATCTGCGGCATGCGCACGGGCCACACGGAGGCCGGAGCTAAGACCGTCCTGCCGGGCGCCGCCACCGCCCGGCTCGACTTCCGCCTCGTCCCCGACCTCACGCCCGAGCTGGTCGTAAAGCTTCTGAGGAAGCACCTCGACACGCGCGGCTTCAAGGACATAGAGATAAACGAGCTGGGCAGCGCGCCCTACGCCAAGTCGTCGCCGAAGTCAACGGTGGCGCGCGCCGCAATCGAGAGCGCCGCGGACGTTTACGGCTCGCAGCCTGTCGTCTATCCGCTCGACCCCGCGAGCGGCCCCGTCGGCGCAGTCTGCGGCGCGCGCCAGCCGCCCACCCCGGTCGTAAGCTTCGGCGTCAGCTACTTCGGCTCGAACCCCCACGCGCCCGACGAGAACATACGCCTCGACGATTTCATACAGGGCGTCAAATACTTCGGCCGCGTAATACACCGCCTCGCCGAGATCAAAGAGGACGAGGGCGCTGCGGGCGAGCGCGAGGGGTTTGTTCAATTGAGCCGCTGAGCGGCGCGCCGAAGAGCGTTTGCGCCGCCCCGCGCCGCCAACTTATGATGGGCGCGCCGTCATAGCAATCAAGAAACTCGCCGGGCGAAGTTAAAAAGTGCCGACCAGCGCGAAGAGCATCGGGCAGGAGATACAAAGGCTGCGCGCGGAGATTCTCCGCCACGAGGAGCTTTACTACGTACACGACCGCCCGGAGATAACCGACGCCGAGTACGACGCCCTTCTGGAGCGGCTCCGCGCCCTCGAAGAGGAGCGCCCTGAGTTCCGGACGCCCGACAGCCCGACCCTGCGCGTGGGCGGGCGCCCCGCCGAGGGCTTCGCCGAGCACGTCCACCGCCGGCAGATGCTCTCGCTCGACAACAGCTACAACATCGAAGACCTGCGCGCCTTCGACGAGCGCTGCCGCAAGCTCGCAGACGGACGGCCCTTCGAATACGTCGCCGAGCTTAAGATTGACGGCCTCTCGCTCTCTCTGCACTACGAGCGCGGCGTGCTCGTGCGCGGCGTGACGCGCGGCGACGGCCGCGTCGGCGAGGACGTGACGCAGAACGTCCGAACCATTCGAAGCGTCCCGCTCAGGCTGAAGGGGCCGGCGCCCGCCGAGGTCGAGGTTCGCGGCGAGGCCTACCTTTCCCGGCGCGCCTTCGAGCGAATCAACGCCGAGCGCGAGGAGGCCGACGAGCCCAAGTTCGCAAACCCGCGCAACGCCGCCGCCGGCACCATCCGCCAGCTCGACCCGAAGGTCGTCGCGCGGCGCCGCCTCGACTTCTTCGCCTACGACCTTTTGAGCGGCGACCGCAAGGCCTTCGACACCCACTGGCAGGCGCTCGAATGGCTCGCGGGCGCCGGCTTCGCCGTCAACCCGCACCGCGAGAAGTGCGCCGACATCGAGCGGGTCATAGCCTTCTGCGAACGCACCGAGGCCGAGCGCGACCGGCTCGACTACGAGATTGACGGCGTCGTCGTCAAGGTCAACTCGACGGCGCTACAGGACGAGTTCGGCGCGACCGCGAAGGCGCCGCGCTGGGCCATCGCCTACAAGTACCCCGCGCGCCAGGCGACGACGCAGGTCGAATCAATCGTCGTCCAGGTCGGGCGCACGGGCGCGCTCACGCCCGTCGCCAACCTCACGCCCGTACAGCTCGCCGGCACCGTCGTCGCTCGCGCGACGCTGCACAACGAGGACGAGATCAGGCGGCTCGACGTGAGGGAGGGCGACTGGGTCAACATCGAGAAGAGCGGCGAGATTATCCCGAAGGTTTTGAGCGTCGTTAAGTCGCGCCGCCCGCGGAACACTAAGCCTTACGAGTTCCCGACGAGCTGCCCCGTCTGCGGCGGGGTCGTGTCGCGGCCCGAGGGCGAGGTCGTCTCGCGCTGCGTCGCGGCCGACTGCTCAGCGCAACTTAAGGCGAGGCTCCTGCACTTCGCCTCGCGCCGCGCGATGCGCATAGAGGGCATGGGCGACGCGCTGGCCGAGCAGTTCGTCCAGACGAGGATGGTGCGCGACGTGGCAGACCTCTACAAGCTCACGCTGGAGGACGTTGCCGCTTTGGAGAGGAAGGCGGAGAAGTCTGCCTCGAACCTCATCGCGCAGATAGAGGCGAGCAAGAAGCGCGACCTGCCGCACCTAATCTACGGCCTCGGCGTACGCCACGTCGGCGAGCGCACCGCGGCGCTGCTCGCGCGACACTTCCGCTCTCTCGACCGCCTCGCGCGGGCCACTGTCGAGGAGATTGACGACATACACGAGATCGGCCTCACGGTCGCCGAGTCAGTGCGCGACTGGTTCGACGACGAGGGCAACCGCGACCTGTGCGAGAGGTTGAAAGCGGCGGGAGTCCAGACGGAGACGGCGGGCGGGCAGCAGGACGGGGCCTTCGCCGGCAAGCAGTTCGTCCTGACGGGCAAGCTCGAAGGCATGACGCGCGACGAGGCGCGCGCCCTCATCGAGTCGCGGGGCGGGCGCGTCACCTCGACCGTCAGCAAGAAGACCGACTACGTCGTGGCGGGCGAGGAGGCCGGCTCGAAGTTGGAGAAAGCGCTGGCGCTCAAGCTGAACGTGATTGACGAGCGGGCGCTCGTCGAGATGCTGGGTTAGAATACCGTGAGCGACAATCGGAAGCGCGCACTGTTTTTGCCCTTCACGCTGGCGATAATGTTCGCGTGCGCTACGACTGCGCTCGCGTGCTCCTGCGAAGACCCGAGCACGCGAAAGAAGTTCAGGGCGGCCGACGCGGTCTTCCTCGGGCGCGTCGTCGAGGTCGCGCCGAACGACGACCGGAGGTTCGCTGAGCACCCTTACCGGGTCCGTTTCGCCGTCGAGAAGAGCTGGAAGGGGGGCGTCGGGCGCGAGGCGAGCGTCGTCTCGCACTTCGACCGGCCCGGCTCCTGCGGCGACCTCAAGTTCACGCCCGGCGAGAGCTACCTCATCTACGCCGAGCGCGAAAAGGGCGTGCTCGTCATCTACATTGACTGCGGCCCGAACCGGAGGGCCGCCGACGCCGCGGCCGAGATAAGGAAGCTTAACGGCTTCGTGTTCCGCCTGGCGGCGCGACTGTCGCCGTTCTGATTCGGTAGAAGGAGGCGCATTTGAGCACAACAGAGAATTCGGGAGCGCCGCAACTGGCCTACACGCTCTTCTGCGACGACGTGCGGCTGGAGGTCGGCAACAAACTCTCGCTGATGGGCGTGTTCCACCAGATAGTCGTGCAGCAGTTCCCCGTCACCGTGATGAAGTTCGCGGTGGTGAGCCAGTGGCGCGGCGAGGGCCGCCACCTCTCCGAGGTGCGTATAATGACGGGCGACCGCCAGCGCCCCGTAGTGCTCTCAGAGCCCGCGCCCTTCGAGATAACGCCCGGCGGCGTCGCCAACAACATAAGCTTCTTCTTCAACGTCGAGTTCCCCGCGCCCGGCACGTACCGCGTCCAGACGCTCATAGACTCCACGCTCGCCGACGAGCAGGAACTCTCCCTCATACAGGTCAACGCCGCCGGCGCCCCAATCCTCGACGCCACCTCCGAAGTCATAAACTAGAGAGGCCGGGGGCTGGTTAAGATGTATGTCTTAACCAGCCCCCGGCCTCTGTTTTTATGCGGATGAGTGGACTCGAACCACCACGACCTAAGCGGCCACTAGCTCCTGAGGCTAGCGCGTCTACCAATTCCGCCACATCCGCGCGGGCAGGGAAAATACTATAAGGACGGGCGCGAGCGGGTGTCAAGCCGCACGCCCAGCGCGAACGAAAAGTGGCCGCGGGGCTCGCGAGCCCCGCGGCCACTTTTCCCCCCTTGCCCGAAACTTTCAACTAAGGGCGGGCCGTGGACGGCTTAGTAGTCGTAGTAGTCGTCGTTGTACCCGTTGTTGCCGTAGTAGCCGTCGCGGTAGCCGCGCTCGAACGCCTCACGGAAGTAGCGCTGGTAGATGGAGCGGTCGCCGAGGCGCGAGCTGTAGTCCTTCGTCGCGCTGCGGTAGTCGCCCTCGTCCGCGAAGTTGTAGCGGTCGTTGCGCTCGCGATCCCTGCGGCCCTCTTCCATGCCGTTGTTGTAGCCCGCGTTCAGCGCCGTCTGGCGCAACTCGTACGAGCCGCCGTAGTTCCTGTAGTTGTCGCGGTTGCGGCCGTAACCGTAGCCGCTGCCGTTGTTGTAGTAGCCGTCGTCGTAGCCGCCGTTGCGGCGCTGCTCGCGCCTCTGCTCGCGCTCGCGGCGCCTCTGCTCGCGCTCGTAATCGCGGTCGCGGCGGCGCTGGTAACTGCCGTCGTAATAGCCGTCGTCGCGCCTGGGCCCGCGCCCGTCCGTGCGCCCGTCGCGAGCGTCGTGGCCGTTGACGAAAATGTCAGATGGCTTGCCACGGCCCCTGCCGCGCCCCTGCGCGGAGGCGACGACCGGCAGTGCCAGCGTCAGCGCCATAACAAGCATCAGCGTACGCGTGAACAAGCTCAGACCTTTGCTTCTCATCTTCCGAAACCCCTTTCCCTTTCAACAAGCCTAACCATCGCTTTGAATGACCCGTTAACCTGTGCGCCGTTAGACTTACAATCTGCGTGCCAGCGGCCGGGGCCGGGAAAACGGCGCCGGAACTGCCCCGAGGCGAGCCATTTAGGGCAGGCGCGTGCACGATACCGTGCCGCGCCCCACCGTTCCGTGTGTCACAAGGCAGGCCTCGCGGTGGAGGGAAAGGGGACGATTCGGGGCCGGGTTGCAGCCGCCCGCGGCCGCTTGTATAGTCTTCCCGAAGCCCGCAACACGAACGCAACAATGGCCCATGAAGCGGAGCAAACACGCGCGACGGCCGTCAGCGAGCGCCTGGAAGAGATTCGGGCTCGCATGGAGTCGAGCGCGCGCAGGGCGGGCCGCGACTCCGGCGAGGTGACGCTCGTGGCCGTCAGCAAGACACACCCCGCGGAGGCCGTCCGCGAGGCCACACTCGCGGGCGTTACGGACTTTGGCGAGAACCGCGTGCAGGAGGCGGAGGCCAAGATAGGAGAGCTGCGCGCGGAAGCCCCCGACGTGCGCTGGCACCTGATAGGCCACCTACAGGCGAACAAGGCCCGCCGCGCCGCGCGCCTCTTCGACGTAATTCAGTCGGTTGACTCGGCCGCGCTCGTGATGAAGTTAGAGCGCGCGTGCGCCGACGACGGGCGCCGCCGCCTCGACGCCTTCGTGCAGGTGAGCCTCGCCGACGAGGCTACCAAGAGCGGAGCGAGCGAGGAGGAGCTTCCGGCCGTCGTCGAGGCTTTCAAGAGTTGCGAGCGCGTGCGCCTCGCGGGGCTGATGACGCTGCCACCCTTCTTCGAGGACGCGGAGCGCGTGCGCCCATACTTCCGCAGGCTGCGCGGGCTGCGCGACCGCTTGGCCCGCTCGGGCGCCTTCGGCGGAGCGGAGGGCCACCTCTCCATGGGGATGAGCAACGACTTCGAGGTGGCCGTCGAGGAGGGGGCGACGATTGTGCGCGTGGGTACGGCCATCTTCGGCGAGAGGCTGGCGCGCGGCTGAAACCTTATGCTAATACTTCAGGCTCTCTTCAACCTCGTCTGGTACTTGATAGTCGCGACCATCGTCGCAGTTATCGCGCTGATGGTCGTGCGCTTCGTGCTCAATTACGCCGACCTGAACCCCTTCGGCCGCCCCGTCATACTTGTCCGAAGGCTGACCGACCCCTTCGTTAACCCCGTCAGGCGCTCGCTCCTGAGCCTGGGCGCGCAGCCTAACATCGCGCCGCTCGTCGTGGTGCTGTTGACGATACTGCTGGGCTACTTCGTGCTGATGCTGGCGGTCAGCCTGCTCGACACGGCCGCGGGGCTTCTGCTCGCCGCGACTAGCGGCCGTGCCGGCGGCGTAGTGGCGATGATGGGATACCTGCTCTACGGGCTGCTCTCGCTCTACGGCCTGCTCATCTTCGTGCGCATAATCTTCTCGTGGGGGCAGGTGAGTTACACGAACCGCCTCATGCGCTTCCTCGTGAACGCCACAGACCCTCTGCTCACCCCGCTGCGGCGGACGATACCGCCGATAGGCATGTTCGACATCTCGCCCATCGTCGCCTTCATACTCATCTGGCTCTTCCAGGCGGCGATAGCCATGACGCTCCTGCGCGGCTGGCGTCTGAGCTTCTTCCTGTGAGCGGCGCGTGATTGAGCACACAGAGTCGGGCGGGGCCGTCACATTCCGCGTGAAGGTCGTGCCGCGCTCGTCGCGCGCGAGTGTGGCAGGCGAGCACGGCGGCGCCCTGCGTGTGCGCGTCACGTCGCCTCCCGTCGAGGGCGCCGCAAACGACGAGCTTGTGCGACTTCTCGCGCGCGAGCTGGGCGTTCCGGCGCGCTCGGTCGAGATAGTCGCGGGCCACTCGACTAAGAACAAGACGGTGAGGGTCGAGGGCGCGAGCGGCGAGCTACTCTTGCGGCTCGCGCTTCCGGGCGAGAGCGCCGGGGGCTGAGAAACTCCGAACTCTTCTCGCGGTTGCGGCCCCGAAAAACAGCGTGATATATTCCGGGCTCCGCACGCCCGTAACTTTACTTTCATAAGGAACCATCCGAAATGTCAGGGCACTCCAAGTGGCATACCATCAAGCACAAGAAGGGCGCTTTGGACGCCAAGCGCGGCAAGCTCTTCACCAAGCTGATTAAAGAGATAACGGTCGCGGCGCGCACGGGCGGCGGCGACCCGGACGCCAACGCGCGCCTGCGCAAGGCGGTCTCCGACGCGAAGGCCGCCAACATGCCGAACGACACCATCGCGCGCGCAATACGCCGCGGCACGGGCGAGGAGGAGGGCGTCACCTACGAAGAGATAGTCTATGAGGGCTACGGGCCGGGCGGCGTCGCCGTCATGGTTGACGCGATGACGGACAACCGCAACCGCACCGTCGCCGAGATACGCCACATCTTCGGCAAGAACGGCGGCAACCTCGGCACGGCCGGCGCCGTCAACTGGATGTTCGAGAAGAAGGGCTACATCGTCATCGAGAAGTCCGCGAAGCCCGAGGACGAGCTGTTCGAGATAGTCACGGACGCGGGCGCCGAAGACCTGCGCGACGACGAGGACAATTTCGAGGTCATAACCTCGCCCGAGGACTTCGAAGCCGTCCTTGACGCCGTGAAGAAGGCGGGCGTCGAGCCGCAGGTCGCAGAGGTCGAGATGGTGCCGAAGGAGTACAAGCGCCTCGAGGGCGCCGAGGCCAAGCAGATGCTCAAGCTCATGGAGGCCCTCGAAGACCACGACGACGTGCAGAAGGTCTCCGCCAACTTCGACATCAGCGAGGCCGACATGGCCTCCGCCTGAGTGCGCGCCGGCCCCTTCAACACTGGGGCTCGGCCTGTTGGGGCGGCGAGTCGCCGCCCTGAGTGTTGGTTGGGCCGGCGGCCGGCGCCGGCTTAATCATGTCCTCCGTCAGGACGCTATCCGCGCGTATCGCCATGCGCGCCACCTTCCCCGAAGCCTTCCCGGCCCAGAGCAGAGCGCGCGGCTCGAACTGCTTCCACTTCAACTCCACGTCTTCGGGCCGCAGCGGTTCGCAGCGCGCGATGTCCTTCTTCGCGACGACCTGAAAGCGCAACAGGTCTTCGTGGCGCAGGGGAGAAAGCGCCGGCACGTCGCGCGCGAGCACGAGCCCCTCGACCTTGTCGGCCGACCTGAAGTAGTTGCGCCGCGCCCGCAGCGTCGCCGAGCCCAGCTCGTTCGCGCGCAGCCGCCGGCCTGACTTCAAATCCCTCACGGCCACCACCACCTTCCCGCGCAGGCCCAGCGGCGGGGGCAGCTCCGGGAACGCCCCGAGGCCGCGGAGCACGAGGAGCAGTGCGACGGCGACGCCCCCCGCAATCGCCACGTCGAGCAGGTGGTCAATGAGACCGCTAGCGAAGTCTTTCGCCCCGCGCCACGCGCGGGCCGGCAGCCCGACTCTCTCTTCAGCTTCGGGCTCGGCCTCGGGTATGTTGAACTCGGCCCGCTCCGCCTTGCGCAGGAGTTGGGCTTCGAGCCGGGCGAAGTAGGCGGCCGGGAGCAACTCCGCGAGCCTGTCCGTAGTGATGCCCGTCGCGGCCGAGAGCTTGTCGAAGCCCTGGAAGGTCGGGGAACTTACCGCCTCGACGAAGTCCCTCACGGTCCCCACGCCCGCGCGCCGTAGTCGCACCGCCTCCTCACGGGCGACGGCCACGAGGCCCTCGGAGACCGGGGCGGCGAGCGCCGCGGCGTCGTCATTCTGGCTCAGCAGTTTTGGCATGCCCTTCACGCCTCAGCCGGGGCCGTCGCTCACCACGTGTCCCGGCCGTTGTCGCCGCCTTCCGGGAAATCTTCCTTGCCGGGCAGCGCGCCGTCCTCCATAGCAGTCGGGTCGTAGCCGCCGTGCTCAGGCGAGTCGGGCGGCGCCTCTTCGCCCGGCCACGTACCCGAAGGTTCGACATCTTCCCAGTCGTCGGATTGGGGCTGCTCGCCCTGCGGCTGGCCGCAGGCGGCGGAGCATTGAAAGAGTGGGGTCGCAGGGAACTGCGCTGGCGCGCCGGCGTTTCGCATGACTTGACTCCTCAGGTTTGCTGGGCTGCGCCGTCTCACTTCTTCTGCTGAGGCGCCGCCGCGTACTGCACGAAGACTTCCTCCTGCGCTTCGAGCCTGCCTAAGTAGAAGACGTAAGGGTTCGAGCCGGTCATTTGCGCCTCGCCCCATTGCACGTCGTCGCCCGGCGGGCTGGCTGCGGGTGGGGACGCCTGCCGCCTCCTCCTGCCTACCTTCGCCGACATCCACACGTAGTCGAAGCCGGGCGGGAGCGAGTCCGTCGCCACCACGTTCGTTGCGGCGAGCCCGTTCCTGTTGTGGTTGCGCACGCGAACCGTCACCGTGACGAGGCCGCTCGGCTCCGGGGTCACGCCGCGCGTCACGCGCAGGTCAATCGCGGCGGGCCTGCCGCGCACGAAGCACCCGGAGGAGGCGTAGGCGGGGAGCGTCGCCCCGGAGGGCCTGTCGGCGTAGATGAGTTGGAGCGAGATGGCCTCCCATAGCTCGCGCTCCTCGCCGAGCCACGCGGGCCGCCGCTCGAAGCCCAACTGCTTGAGAAGCTCACCGCGGTAGAGGTCGAACGCGCCCTTGACGAGCTCGCCCCACTCCGACGCGCGGTCAATCGAGGAGTGGTAGAAGGCCAGCGAGGCCGCCCCGAAGACGAGCACCTTGAAGAGCCACGGCGCCAGCAGCGAAGGCGAGGAGAGCGCGACCGGGTGCCAGAGGCCCGCGAAGAGCAGCAGCAGCGCGAGCGCCAGAGACAGCAGAGAGCAGTTGAGTGCGAAGTCAACGTTCGTCTTGGCGCCGTCTATCTGCGCGGCATAGTCCTTGTCAATCTTGGCGACGAGGCGCGGCCAGAGCGTGATGGCAGCCATCCTGTACTGGCGCCGCGGGTAGTGCTCGAAGCTGCGTATGACGTTGCCTAGCCGAGTCGGGAGCACCGAGCCCTCCTCGACGGGGAAGCCGCTGACGATGAGCCTCCCGGCCTGATCCATCACCGAGCGCGCCCGCTCGAGCCGCTGCGCCTCGGCCTCCGGCGCGCTAACTCCCGCGGCGGCGCCCGCCGGCGGCGAGCCGGGGGCCACCGCGGCGGGCGAGCGGCCGAGCACCTCGGCCACGTCCCAGAGGCGCGCGCGCAGCTCCTCGGCCTCGCGCAGGCGCCTGCGGTAGTGGCGCGTGCGGCTCTTGCCTATGCGCGACCTCTGCCACGTGTAGCCCTCATAGAAGCGCGTGATAGGTATGTTGAGGTTGTAGAGCAGGCCGGACAGCACAATCGTCACCAGAGTCAGTACGATCACGCCGCGGGTCTGCCCAGCGCTCACCTGCTCCCAGAGCCACCAGCCGTCGGGGAAGAGCGGCAGCACGAAGAAGGTGGCGAGGATGACGAAGAGCACCGCCGGGAGGAACGTCCCGAGGATGAGCGATCTGCTGAACTGCCCGGAGATGGCCGAGAGGATGTCGGTCAAGTTTTTCCCTCGCAGTCTCGCGCGCGGGCTCGGGCCGGGGCCTCAGTAGTCGTCCTTGTTGCCGCCCCCGCCGTGGCTGCCGGGATAGTCCTCGTGGCCCGGCAGGAGCATCGCGACGAGGTCTCTGACCCTGGTGTTAACGTCCACGGCCTCGAGCACGCCTTCGCGCGGGGCGTAGCCGTGTTTAGGGAGCCCGACCGCATGGCTCCTGGCGAGCAGCCCCGTCAGCACCCTCACGCCCGTGCTGTCGGAGATGCCGAAGTAGTCGAGCGGCTTTTCGACGCTAGCGACTATCTCCGTCGCGTCCGGGGCTCCCGAGACAGTCTGGATGCAGTCCGCGACGATGAAGGTTAGCTGTTCTCTCGTGAGTTTGGGCATGAGGTTAAACCTCCCTGTCAGAGGGCCTACGGTGAGAGGCGCGGCGACGCCGCGCGTTCGAGGAGGCGGGCGAGGCTAAGGCAGGGATTATAGTTCGGCCCTGCGCCAAGTCAACATTTTAATCCGCTTCCAATTCGCGCTCCTCTGGGGTATAAGGGCGCGTGCGAGTTTTGGGCATTGACCCCGGCAGCGAGACGACGGGGTGGGGCGTCGTCGAGGGCGACGCGCGCCGCTACAGGGCGGTGGATTTCGGGACTGTGAGGGCGAGGGCGCGCGAGCGGTTCGCGGCGCGGCTCCTGAAGGTGAGCTTGGGGCTGGAGGAGTTAATAGAGCGCTTCCGGCCCGAAGTGTGCGCCGTAGAGGAGGCCTTCTTCGCGGTCAACGCGAAGACCGCGCTCAAGCTCGGCCACGTGCGCGGCGTGGTGCTGCTTGCGGCCGAGAGGGCGGGCGTGGAGATTGCGGAGTACGCGCCGCGCCTCATCAAGCAGACGGTCGTCGGCTACGGCGCGGCCGAGAAGCAGCAGGTGCAGGAGATGGTGCGCGTGCTGCTGAAGCTGCGCACGCCGCCCGCGCCCTTCGACGCCTCGGACGCGCTCGCCGTCGCCATCACGCACCTGCACCACGCCGGCGCGCCGCGCCTCGCCGCGGGCGCAACCCCGCCCGCGCGCGCCAAGCTCGAAGCCCTGCTCGCGGCTAACCCTCGCCGCCGCACGTCGCGCTGAGCACGAAAGTTTCGCCTCTCGGATTGCACGCCGCTTCGCCTCGCGGCTTCCACTTAAAACTCGATCTCCCACCCTCACCCTTCAAAGGAGAGCGAAGCCATGTCCCGAAGCCTCTTGCGCCTTTGCCTTCGACTTCTGTTACTCACCATAGTCGCGCTCGCCGCCCCCGCCGCGTCGGCGCAGAGGGGGCGCAGAGCCCCCGCGGGCGGGCGCGCGGCCGTCGTGGTTGACGAGCGCCTTGCCGCGCTCAGGGACGCGCCCGATC
>DASPKR010000618.1:0-5386 GCA_035627975.1 Pyrinomonadaceae bacterium
TACCCAGCGGCTGACATTGAGTCGCGTTGGCTGGCACCTCCTTGACGCCGAACTGTTGCGCTAGCGTCGTGGCGTAAGGCTTCGTCACCGCCTCGCGCGCGGCCGCAAGCTGCTCTTTGCTCGTGATTACTTCGCGGAGCGCGATTACCATGATGACGGCGGAGTTCCCCGCGCGCGCGAGCACCAAGTGCTGGGCCTGCGGCGTGCTCTTGTCGGTCAGAACCCACCCGTCGGGGTAGTCGAACGAGAGGCCGTCCTGGGAGTAGCGCTTCGCGGCGCCTGCGCCCGGAGTCTGGGCCGCCGCGGCGCCGGACAGGAGGGCCAGGATTAGGAGCTGCTTCACGAGGCTTTTCATCAACACGTCCCTCTTCCGGCTTCAGACCCTCTCGACGACTAGCGCGCTGTTTTTAGAGCCGAAGCCGATGCAGTTGCACAGCGCCACGCGCACGCTGCCCTCGCGCGCGCTATTGGGCGTGTAGTCGAGGTCGCAGTCGGGGTCGGGCTCGTCGAGGTTGATGGTGGGCGGGATGACGCCGGTCGTGACGGCGCAGAGCGCTGCGGCGAGGCCCGCGGCGCCGGATGCGCCCTGCGGGTGGCCTACCTGCGACTTCGTCGAAGACATCGGCACGCGCCGGGCCGCGCCGCCGAGCGCGAGTTTGAGCGCCTGCGTCTCGATGCGGTCGTTTAGCACGGTCGAGGTGCCGTGCAGGTTCACGTAATCAATCTCCGCCGCGTCGCGCCCGGCGGACTCAAGCGCGAGCCGCATCGCGCGAGCCGGCTCCTCGCCCGTGTCTTCGAGCCGCACGCGGTGGTAGGCGTCGCACGTCGCGCCGTAGCCTGTAATCTCTGCGTAGATTTCGGCGCCGCGCCGCCGCGCGCTCTCGTACTCTTCGAGCACGAAGACCCACGCACCCTCGCCCAACACCATACCCGAGCGGTCGCGCGAGAAGGGCCGGGAGGCCCGCTCCGGCTCGTCGTTCCACTCCTCGGTCAAGACCTTCATCAGGCAGAAGCCCGCGAGTATGCCGGGCGCGAGCGGCGCGTCCGCCCCGCCCGCGAGCATCAAGTCCTGCCGGCCGAGCGCGACGTGCTCGGCGGCGTAGGCGATGGCGTCGGTCGAGCTTGTGCAGCCCGTCGAGACGACGTGCGAGAGGCCGCGCAGGCCGAACGCCATAGAAAGCTCGGACGAGAGCCCGCCGTGCGTTGAGGAAGGAATGGTGTAGATGCTCGCCGTGCCCGGCGCGTCCGTGTAGAGGTACTTGTACTGCCGCTCGGTGAACTCGAGGCCGCCGCCGCCCGTCCCGATAAGGACGCCGGCGGCGCGCCTCTCTTCGAGCGAGAAGTCGGAGGGCTGAAGCCCCGCGTCTTCGAGCGCGCCGCGCGCGGCGGCGAGCGCAAGCGGGACGGTGCGCGCGACGTGGCGGCGGTCTTTCTGCTTTAGCTCCGCCTCCCAGTCGAAGCCGCGCGCCTGCCCTGCGATGCGGACGGGCGAAGAGGAAACGTCGAAGCCCTCGATGCGGCGGACGCCGCTCTCCCCCTCACGCAGCGCGCGCCAGAAGGCCGCGCGCCCCAAGCCTACGGGCGTCACGCAGCCCAGCCCCGTGATTACGACGCGGCGCGGCCGTGAGGCGAAACGCTTCACCATAAAATCAGTCCTACGGAAAACCGAAAAGCATTCTGAGCTGGAGACGCGATAAGCATATCACGGAGGGGTCAGGCCGCGCGCCGTCCGCGGCGGGCGCGCAGGCGCCACAGCGCGGCGAAGGCGAGCGCCGTGGCGCCGCCCGCCATGTCGAGCAGGCTGTCGTAGATGGTGCCTGTGCGCGTCGGCTGGAAGCTCTGCTGGTACTCGTCGAGCAGCGAACAGGCGGCGACGAGCGCGAAGGAGGCGGGCGCCCACAGCGTGCGCAAGGCCGCGCGCGAAGACGTAAGGAGCGCCCGCGCAGAGAGCAGGGCGAGGACGGCATACTCGGTGAAGTGCGCGGCCTTGCGGACGTAGAAGTGAACCAGAAGGAGCGTCGCTTCGGTGATGTCGGGGAAGAGCCACAGGAGCAGCGGGCGGATGAAGCGCGAGGTGTTCGACGCCGAGAAGTTCCCCGTCGAGGCCAGGAAGATGAGGCCCGCCCAGACGACGACGGGGCCATAGCGCCACAGCCGATCAGCAGATCGTTTGTCTCGCCGGGTTGTCATCAAAGAAAAAGAGGGAAGCGACTCGCCGTGCGCTTCCCTCCCTCGTGCTTGTTTAGCGGCCGCGCCCGCCTATAGCGCGGCGGCGCCGGAGACGATTTCGATAATCTCGCGCGTGATGCTCGCCTGCCGTATGCGGTTCATGTTGAGCGTGAGCGACTGTATCAGCTCGCCCGCGTTTTTCGACGCCGAGTCCATCGCCGTCATGCGCGCGCCCTGCTCGCTCGCCACCGATTCGAGCAGCGCGCGGTAAATCTGCGTCTCGACGAGGCGCGGCAAAAGCTGGCTGAAAATCTCCTCGGGCGGCTGCTCGTAGATGTACTCGACGAAGGTCTGCGGCCTGTTAGGGTCGTTGGCGGCCGTCTCTTCCTCGCCCTCCTCGGCGCGCGAGACGGGCAGTATCTGCTCGACGACGACGCGCTGCGAGATGACGGAGCGGAACTCGTTGAAGATGATGAAGACCTTGTCTATCTCCTCGTCCTCCTCGAAGCGGCGCATCACGTCGCGCGCCACTTCGAGCGCCTCGGCGTGCTCGATTCGCCCCTTGGCGGTCAGGCCGACGTACTCGCCGGCTAGCCGGACGGGGCGGCGGCGGAAGAAGTCGTAACCCCTGCGGCCGACCGCGAGGAACTCGACTGACTTGCCCTCGTGCTCCCGGACGAACGCCTGGGCCGCCTTGATGAGGTTAGCGTTGAAGGCCCCGGCCAGCCCCTTGTCGGCCGTGACGAGCACCAGCAGATAGCGCTCGTCGCCGCGCGCGTCCAGGAGCGGGTGGCTGAAGTCCTCGCCGGCCCGCGAGGCGAGGCCCGTCAGCACCTCCGTCATCTTCGTGGCGAACGGGCGCGCGGCGACCGCACGCTCCTGCGCGCGCCTCAGCCTCGCCGCCGAGACCATCTTCATGGCCTTCGTTATCTGCTGCGTGTTCTTGACCGACTTGATGCGCCGGCGGATGTCTAACAGGTTAGCCATACGAGAGAGTCAAGAGCGACGGGCGAAGCGAGTGTTGACTTCGCCCTCGCCCGCCAGCGCTTTTAAGCCGTGACGGCCGCGGCCGTCGCGCCCTGCGGCGCGAGCGCAGTCTCCTTCCACGTCGCCTTGAAGTCCGTGACGGCCTGCCCCATGTCGTTGCGCAACTGGTCGTCGAGGGACTTCTTCTCGCGGATGCCGTTCAGTATGCCGGGGTGCGCAGTCTCTACGAAGCGCAGGAAGTCGTCCTCGAAGCGGCGCACGTGCTCGACGGGGATGTCGTCGAGCTGGCCCGTCGTCGCCGCCCAGATGATGAGAACCTGCTTCTCCACTTCCATCGGCCGGTACTGCGGCTGCTTCAGAATCTCAACGAGGCGCTGCCCGCGCGCGAGCTGCGCCTGCGTGGAGCGGTCGAGGTCTGAGCCGAACTGCGCGAAGGCCGCCAGCTCGCGGTACTGCGCCAGGTCGAGACGCAGAGTTCCCGCCACCTGCTTCATCGCCTTAATCTGCGCCGAGCCTCCGACGCGCGACACCGAGTTGCCGACGTTAATCGCCGGGCGTATGCCGGAGTTGAAGAGGTCGGCCTCGAGGAATATCTGGCCGTCAGTAATCGAGATGACGTTCGTCGGGATGTAGGCCGAGATGTCGCCGGCCTGCGTCTCGATGATGGGCAAGGAGGTGAGCGAGCCCCCGCCCTTCGACTCCGAGAGCTTCGCCGCGCGCTCTAGCAGGCGCGAGTGCAGGTAGAACACGTCGCCGGGGTAAGCTTCGCGGCCCGGCGGACGGCGCAGCAGGAGCGAAATCTCGCGGTAGGCGGCGGCGTGCTTCGACAGGTCGTCGTATATGGTGAGCACGTGGCGGCCCGAGTCGCGGAAGTACTCGCCGATGGCCGCGCCGGCGTAGGGCGCGAGGTACTGCATCGCCGCCGGGTCGGAGGCCGAAGCGCTGACGACGATGGAGTAACTCATCGCGTCGAAGTCCTGGAGGGTCTTAATCACCTGCGCCACGGTCGAAGCCTTCTGGCCGACGGCGACGTAGATGCAGATTACGTCCTTGCCCTTCTGGTTGATGACGGCGTCGAGCGCGACAGCCGTCTTGCCAGTCTGGCGGTCGCCGATTATCAGCTCGCGCTGGCCGCGCCCTATGGGAACCATCGAGTCAATGGCCTTCAGGCCCGTCTGCAACGGCTCCTTCACGGGCTGGCGGTCAACGACGCCGGGCGCGATTCGCTCCAGAGGGTTGTAGGCATCGGCCGCGATGGGGCCGCGCTCGTCAATCGGCACGCCGAGCGCGTTGACGACGCGGCCGATGACCGAGTCGCCGACGGGGATGCTCATGATGCGCCCCGTGCGCTTGACCGTGTCGCCCTCCTTGACCTGCTGGTACTCGCCGAAGAGCACGACGCCGACCTTGTCCTCTTCGAGGTTCAGGGCTAGCCCCCGCACATCGTGCGGGAACTCTAGCAGCTCGCCCGCCATCACCTTCTCGAGGCCGTGGACTTCGGCGATGCCGTCGCCCACCTTTATGACAGTGCCGACCTCCGTGACGGTGACGCCCGCGTCGAAGTTCTCGATCTGCTGCCTTATGATGTCGCTAATCTCGTTGGCTCTTATTGGGTCCATGATTGTCTGCTCGATCCCTTCGAAATACCGAAAGCCCCTACCTCTCGCCCACCATCTTTCGCCTCAGCTCGTCGAGCCGGCTGCGAACCGACCCGTCATAGACGGTCGAGCCTATGCGCGTGACCACGCCGCCGATGAGGTCGCTGTCAACGTCGAACTGTAGTCGCACGCGGCTGCCCGTAAGCTGGCCCAGCCGAGCGCCGAGTGCTTCGCGCGCGCCCTCGGGCAGCGGTCGCGCCGTAGTCACGCGCGCGGTCACGACGCCCGCGCGGCGGTCTAGCTCCTGCGCGAACTGCCTGTTGATCTCGCCCAGGTCTGCGAGGCGATGATTTTGCAGGAGGACTTGCAGGAAGTTCGCCGTCGTCGGCCGCACACGCGCACGCGCGACCAGTTGATTCAGCACGCCGCGCTTCTGCTCGTAAGGAATAGTGGGGTGGCGGAAGACTTCGAGGAGCTGCGCGTTAGTACGCATCATCTCGTCCCAGGCCAACAACTCCTCGCGAACTTCGGAGGCCTCGCCGCTCTGCGTCACCACGTCAGCTAGGGCCGCCGCGTAGCGGCGCGCAATCGTCTGCAAGCTCAACGCCCGACCCCTCCCAGCTCTTCGACGT
>DASPKR010000619.1:0-3114 GCA_035627975.1 Pyrinomonadaceae bacterium
CCGCCGTTGCCATCATCTTCGGAATAGAGGCCGCGCGCGTCCGTGTGATAGACGTAGAGGGTGACGCCCTCGACGGGAGTCTTGCCGTCCGGCGCGAAGATTCTGCCAGAGACGACGAGCGGCTCGCCCGGCTCGCCTTCCTGCGTTAGCACGGCGCTGTAGGAGAGCTTCTCGGGTTCGGCCGCCGAGCCCGAATGCTGAAGCTGCGCCACCGGCCCGCCGCCGCGGGCGCTGCAACCCAGCAGGTGGTAGGCCGAGAAGGCGGTCAGGCCGGCGAACGTCCTGCGTAGAAAGCTACGGCGGCTCTGACGTTGAAGAGGCTGTCTTGACATCGGCTTCTCTCCTTAATAATCCGAGCGCTACTTCCAGATGTTCCGCCAGGCCCTCTTGACTTTGGGCATGCTCTCCGTCATCCACTCGTCCGTGAGCGCCACCTTCCAGGCGTCGAGCATGAAGGGGTCGAGCGCGAGCGCCCCCTCGCGCGTGACGCCGCCGGGCGGCGGCGAGAGCGACGCCAGCCGCTCGAAGACGCGCTCGCGCTCGGCCGCGGCCGTGCGCGGGAGCAGGTGCCAGAGCGTGAGCGTGTCGCGCGGGCGTGAGTTGGCGAGCACGGCGTCGAGCGCCGCGGAGCCCCCGCCGCCGAAGTCGAACTCCCTGAGCGCGCGCACGAGCTCCGCGGGCGCGTCCTCGAAGAAGGGCGTGCCCGGCCCCTTGCCCGGCTTCGTCACGCACGCGGCGCCGGCCGGCACGAGCGAGTCGTGCGCGCCTTCCGTTTCGAGCGCGACCCAGCCGGACGTGACGTGCAGGAGGCTGCGGCCGTCGTCGTCAACTTCGAGCGTGTAGGCGCAGCCGAGGTCTGCGGCGACGGCGGAGGGCGTGTTGACGAAGAAGAGGCGCGGCGGCGCCCAGATGCGCGCGTGCAGAGTGCCGCGCGCGAGCTCGAGCCGGTGCTCCGTCAGCCGCGTGGTGACGAGGCGGACGCGAGTGTTCGGCTCCACGTCCACCTCGCCGATGTTCGCGACCTCAATCTGCGCGCGAGAGGCGGAGTCGGTCTCCAGCCAGTCGCCGACGCCGAGCCGCCCCTTATCGCCGATGCGGCCAGAGTCGATCCGCGGCGCGCCTTCTAGGCGTGCCACCTCCCACGCCGGCCGCGTCGAGCCGTCATAAACCCAGACCGCGGCGAGCGCGACCACGGCGAACGCAGAAGTCGCCGCAACGTAGAGCGGCCGCCAGCCGAGGAGCCGCCCCGCCGGGCGAGGCGGGCGCGCGGCGCTCTTATCCCTTCGCGCGGCCGCGTCGAGCGCAGACTCAATGCCGTCCCAGAGCGGGGCAGGAGCCGTCGCAACAGGCAGGCACTCGGCGAACCTTACCCCGAGCTTTATCTCCTCGAACTCCGCGCGGCACTTCTCACAGGTGGCGAGGTGGCGCGAGACGCGCTCCGACTCCCGCGGCGAAAGCTCGCCGTGCGCGTAAGCCGAGAGATTCTTCTTTTCGTGACTGCCGAACATCAACTTCCTTGCCCCGCGCCGCCGAGCGCGCCGCGCAGGTGGCCGAGCCTGCGCGCCAAAATCTTGTGACCGCGGTTCAGGCGCGACGCCACCGTCCCCTTAGAGCACCCTAGCGCCGCAGCCATCTCCTCGTATGAAAGCTCCTCGAAATACTTGAGCAGCACGACGACCCGAAGCTTCGGCTTCAACGCCGCGACGGCGCGCTTGACAGAGTCGGCCACTTCAGTCCGCTCAGCAGCGCCTTCCGCCGAACCGCGCGCCCTCATCCCGGCCAGCTCCGTCGCGTCGCCGAACGGAAGGAAGCGCCTGCGCTTTCGCTGCTCGTCAATGCACGCGTTCGTCGCCAGCCTGTAGAGCCAGGTCGTGAACTCCGACTCGCCCTTGAACTGCCCGACGCGCGAGAAGAGTTTTAGAAAGACCTGCTGCGTCACGTCGCTCGCGGTCGCCTCGTCGCCGCCGAAGAAGTAGAGCGCGACCGTATAGACCCGATCCCTGTGGCACTCGAAGAGTAGGCGGAAGGCTTCGCGGTCGCCCCGCTTGCAGGCCTCGATGACGGCCTCGCCCGTCGTAGCGTCGCCCATCACGGCCCAGCGCCCCGTCCTCTCGTCAGCCAGTATCACGAACCCTTTGACGAACGGCTGAAAAAATTTCTTCCATTATTTATGAAGCGCGCGGGCGCGCGGGTAAATTATTTGTAAAAGTTGACGCCTCCCGGGGGTGACATTACAATTCGCGTGGCTCTCATCAGGAACCCGAAGCCGAGGGATCAATGCAACACCGCCGCACGACTTTAGCCCGCGCCCTCTTAGCGCTCGCCTTCGCGTTGACGCTTTCGCTGTCGGCGCGCGCGCAGCAGCGCCCGCTCATAACGGAAGACGTGGACGTGCTGCCGCCCGGCACGATGCGCATCGAAGCCGGCGTTGACTTCATGCAGGACGCCAAGTTCCCGGCCTCTGGCCTGACGGGCGACCTCACCCGCGTCGGCGTCCTCGGCATACACTTCGGCCTCTCGACCAACGTCGAGTTCTCCATCGAGGGCGTCGCGCAGAACTTCCTTAGCATCAACACGGCCACGCCGAACCCGGCCATCCCGCGCGACTTCGCGCCCGGCGCGAACTCCACGAACGACACGGGCGACTTCCGCCTCTCTACGAAGATTAAGCTGCGCAACGAGACGCGCCGCGCCCCGTCGCTCGGCTTCCAGTTCGGAGTGGAGCTTCCGAACTCGAACGAGGCGCGCGGCATCGGCGTCAATCAGACGAACGCCTACGGCCTCATCCTCGCCGGCAAGCGGTTCGGGCGCGACGGCCGTCTCAACACCTTCGGCAACCTCGGCATAGGCATCCTCTCCGCCCCCACGCAGCGCTTCACGCAGAACGACGTGCTGCTCTACGGCCTCGCGGGCATCCTGCGCGTCAACCGGAAGGTGAACCTCGCGGCCGAAGTGCAGGGGCGCGCCAACACCCGCTCGGGCGACGCGCCGCTCGGCACCGAGCCGCTCTCCGAGTTCCGCCTCGGCCTTCAGGTCAAGGCCGCGGGCCTTCGCTTCGACGCCGCCGGCATCAAGGGCCTCACGGACTTCAGCCCGCGCTCGGGCGTCACCTTC
>DASPKR010000620.1:0-3565 GCA_035627975.1 Pyrinomonadaceae bacterium
GCCGAGGAGCAGGACTTCATCACGGCCGAGGAGTACGAGGAGCAGACGGGCGCGAGCGCGCAGGTCGTGCCGCTCTCCTTCGCCAACACCCTGCGCACGCTCAAGCAGCCCGTTGACCCGCGCCTCATCAAGACGCGCGAGGGCTGGACCGACCGCCAGGGCAACAAGCACATGGTCGAGTACGTCGAGTGGCACGCCGTCGCCGACATCCTCGACCGCGTCGCCCCGACCTGGTCGCACTCGGTTCGCGGCATCGTCCAGATAGGCGACATGGTCGCCGTCACGGCCGCCATCACCATCGAGGGCGTCACGCGCGAGGGCGTAGGCACTGGTAACGCCGACAACGAGACGGGCATCAAGAAGGCCGAGCACGACGCCTTGAAGCGCGCCGCCATTAAGTTCGGCATCGCCCGCGAGCTCTACCAGCGCGAGTCGGAAGTCATCGAGCGCGAGGGCGCAGGCCCGCAGCCCGGCGACTTCCCGCGCGACCCGCTCGCCAAATCAATGGCCGACCTCGTCACGCCGAAGCAGCTCGGCATGATCCGCGCCCTAGCGCGCGAGGCCGGCGTTGACCCGGACGAGGAGAGCCAGCAGGTGATGCGCGTCCGCACCGAGGAGCTCTCGAAGCGCGCGGCTTCCAGCTTCATTGACCACCTCAAGCGGCTCCAGCAGGAGCAGACCTTCGAGGTGCGCCGCGCTAGCTAAGGAAGCGACAGCCGGGGCCGCCCGTCTTCACGGGAGGGCGGCCGCCGGCGACTCTCTCAAGGGGGTTCAGGAAGATGACGACCGAAGAGATGGTTGAAGAGGCGAGGCCGCTGACGATTGAGCTCGACTACGCCGAGGAGGCCGAGCGCCAGCCCGACCTGTTCGGCGCCGAGACGGGCGCGGCCACGGAAGAGGCCCACGAGCAGCGGACGAAGAAGGAGCAGATTCTCTCGCTCTACGAGGGCGGGACTACCGACATCGCCGAGATCGTGCGCGCCGTCAAGGCGCGGCCCTCCTACGTCGCTCAGGTCTTGCAGACGGCCGGCCACCTCGACGGCTACTTCGACCTGTACACGACCACGGGGAGGGAGCAGAACGTCTATACGCGCTACTTCCGCAACGTGCTCGCCTTCCGCAACCCGGAGGCCGCGCGCGAGAGCGTGAAGCGCATTGACAGGCTCTACAACTACTTCGAGCGCATGGGCGACCGCGCCGGCCAGCACCAGGCAATGGTCTTGGCCCTGACGGGCAAGAACCGCGCGCGCTGGTCGGGCAAGCTCGAAGAGTCGCAGATTTTCAGTGAGTGGCTCGCACAGCACTAAGGGCCGAGCAAGTTTAAGAAGGAACGCAAACCGCCTCCCCCGCGCGGGGAGGGCTAGAACGAGCAAGGGGCGGGTTTGAAAGGTGAGTCTTCAACCGATGTTGCGGCTCACCTTTCATATTTAGCCATCGGCTTTTAAGTTTCGGTCAGATTTCCCTCGCAAGCATCACCTCGCACTGACGCCGGCCGCGCGCCGGCTCCACCTCGCAGGTTTTTCTTTCTCCGTAGTTTTAAAGTCGGGCGGAGCCCTGCCCGAAAGCTTTAGCTAAAACCATCTAACGTAAGGAGAGGAAGAGATGCAACACGACATGCCCGCTAACGGGGCCTTCTGCTGGAACGAGCTGGCGACGAAGGACGCCGCGGCCGCGAAGAAGTTCTACGCGGAGCTTTTGGGCTGGCGCTTCAAGGA
This sequence comes from Pyrinomonadaceae bacterium, assembly GCA_035627975.1. Lineage (GTDB taxonomy): Bacteria > Acidobacteriota > Blastocatellia > Pyrinomonadales > Pyrinomonadaceae > QHXN01. Next base: position 1,716 of record DASPKR010000620.1, read on the forward strand.
GTCAACGGCGACGGCCGACTGCGCCAGCAGCATGCCCTACAGCGAGATTCACGTCGGCGACAGCGAGTGCGGCGTCGGCGGCCTCTACCAGATGACCTCGGAGTTCGGCGACGCGCCCTCGCACTGGATGGCCTACGTCGCCGTGGACGACGTTGACGCGAAAGCCGACCGCGTGAAGCAGCTCGGCGGCTCGGTCTGCGTCCCGCCCACAGACATCCCCAACGTCGGCCGCTTCTGCGTCATAAACGACCCGACGGGTGCCACCATCTCGCTCATCAAGCTCACGGGCGCCGGCTCGTGAAAGCCCCGCCCCCTCGCCCGACCGACTTCCATGTAGGAGGAACCGACGTTATGAGAATCAACTACCTTGCGGTCGCCGTCGCGGCGCTCGCCTACTGGGCTCTGGGCGCGGTCTGGTACGGCGCCTTCGAGAGGCCGTTCGTCGCGCTGATGCGCTGGACGCCCGAGCAGGTCGCGGCTATGCAGGCGCAGGGCGCGGGCCCGGAGATAGGCGCGGCGCTCGTGACATCGCTCGTCCTGGCCTTCGTGCTCGCGCACTTCCTAAAGTTCACGGGCGCCGAGACGGCCGCGAAGGGCGCGCAGACGGGCCTCTGGCTCTTCGTCGGCTTCGTCGCCACGACCAACCTCGAGACCGTCCTCTTCGAGTCCCGCCCCCTCGGCCTCTACCTCATCAACAACGGCTACCACCTCGTCGGCCTGCTCGGCATGGGCGCCCTGCTCGCCGTATGGCGGCGCAGGGAGTCACGCTCGCTCGCCTACCAGTCCTGAGCTTCGCGCCCCCGCCCGACCACCCACGGCGCGAAACGCAAGCGGGGTCTCCAGCGCGGGAGCCTCACCCTCCCCGCCCCCGCGCCCGCCACAAAAAAGTCACTTGCCATCGCTCCCCCGGCGCACGCATAATCCGCGCATCCCCTGAAGTTCCGCCCTAGCACCGAGCCACGGAGGGGTTTGCCTAGCCCATGCCCGCGAAGAACGAAGACCTGCACGGCAACGTGCCGGACAAGGCCGCGCTCGCGCTCCTTCTGATTGACGTTATCAACGACCTCGAGTTCGAGACCGGCGAAGAGCTGCTGCGCCACGCAGAGCCGATGGCGCGCCGCCTGGCCGAGCTTAAGAGGCGCGCGAAGGCGGCCGGCGTCCCCGTCATCTACGTCAACGACAACTTCGGCAAGTGGCAGTCCGACTTCAACAAGATTCTCAAGCACTGCCTCGAAGACGACGTGCGCGGCCGTCCCCTCGCCGAGGTGCTCAGGCCCGACGAGGACGACTATTTCGTCCTCAAGCCCAAGCACTCGGGCTTCTTCTCCACCACGCTCGACATACTGCTCGATTACCTCGGCGTAAAGACGCTCATACTGACGGGCTTGACCGGCGACATCTGCGTCCTCTTCACCGCGCACGACGCGTACATGCGCGACTTCAACCTCGTCATCCCCTCGGACTGCGTCGCCTCGAATGACCCCGGCGAGAACCAGTACACCTTGGAGAAGATGGAGCGCCTGATGGGCGCAGACATACGCCCCTCGGCCGAGATTGACTTCGAGGAGCTGAAGCGCCGCTCCGCGCGCGAGCCCGCGCCCAACCCCGAGCCGCAGCCACAGAAGTTCGCCGAAGAGCGCTGACGCCCGAGCGCTCCCGTTAACGAAAGACTCACGGAGACCCTTTTAATGCGACGATTCCTGCGTGATAACGGCCTGAGCATCGCGATGCTGGCCCTCTTCTTCTTCTCGCTCGCGGGCCAGGCCGTGACGGGGATGCATGAGTACAACGAGGATCAGCGCGAGCACGGCCAGGCGCCGGCCTCCGGCCTGGCCGAGTACCTCGTAACC
>DASPKR010000621.1:0-2627 GCA_035627975.1 Pyrinomonadaceae bacterium
GCTTCATCGAGTTGCGCCTGGACGAGGCCCGGCGCGAGGGGCGCGAGCCGCGGCGCGTCCAGCAGTGGGTGCCGCTCGAACGCATCTCGCCGGATCTGCAGCGCGCCGTCCTCGCCGGCGAGGACGCCAACTTCGCCACGCACGACGGCTTCGACTACGAGGCCATACAGCGCGCGTGGGACGAGGCCATGAGGGCCACCGAGAAGGAGGCGAAGGAGGAGGGTGAGGAAGACCCTTCGAGCTGGATTCCCGACATGAAGCACTTCAAGCGGGGCGGCTCGACCATCTCGCAGCAGCTCGCAAAGAACCTCTACCTCTCGTCCGAGCGCTCCTTCGCCCGCAAGGCCCGCGAGGCTCTCTACACGTACTTCCTCGAGCGCTCGCTCTCGAAGTGCCGAATACTTGAGATCTACCTGAACGTCATCGAGTGGGGCGACGGCATCTACGGCGCCGAGGCCGCCGCCCGAACCTACTTCAACAAGTCGGCCGCCGACCTCAACCAGCGCGAGGCCGCCTACTTGTCCGCGATGATCCCGAGCCCCTTAAACGTCTTCAACCCGCAGAAGAACCCGCGCCGCGTCGCGCGCCGCCAGCGCGTCATACTGCGCGGCATGAACTACGTCCGCCCCCCTGCCTGCGCGGGCGGGTGAATAAAAATCGGGGCCGCGTTGCTGCGGCCCCGTCGAATGCCCACATCATGGAAGAGTGATCGGGCGGTCAGAGCGAGAACTCTCGCGCGAGGTCTAGCTCGGCCTTGCGCAGCTCGTAGCGGCCGCGGCCGAGGTTGCCTTCCGGCGTAAGGGTCAGCACGGCGTAGTATTCCTCGGAGAACATGCGCGCGAGGACGCACGCGCTGTCGTAGTTGACCACCAGCTCGCGCAGGCGGCCGTGGCCCGTGTTCACTCCAGCGCGCAGGGCGTTGCGGACGAGCGAGGTCAGCTCGGCCGCCGCAACGTCCATGTTCGACTCGCTGGCTTCGGGGAGCAGCACGCGCTCGACGGCTATGCCGTCCATCCCCATTATCAGGGCGCCCGTCGCGCCTTCGGTGCGTTCGACTATGCGGGTCAGTGCTTCCCTGAACATCCGTGTTACTCCTTGACGGGTGAGGCGGGCGGCTGCGTTTCGACGACGGGCAGCGGCTGCTGCTGCGTCGGCGCCGAGGTGGGCTGGCTCTGCCCCTGCGGGTCGGGGACGGGCGTGTTCGTGCCGGGGTTGCCGAGCGGCACTGGCTGCGGTATCTGCACGGAGCGCGTGCCCGTGACGGGCGCGGCGTCGGTGCGGCGGCCCTGGTAGTCGGGGCGGTATATGCGGGGCGTGATGAAGAAGAGAATCTCGTCGGTGTTGCGCAGGACGGCCTTGCGCTTGAAGAGGTTCCCGATGACGGGGAGCGACCCCAGCCCCGGCGTGCGGTTCTGGTTCTCGCTCTCGCGGTCGTTGAGGACGCCGCCCACGACCGTCGTGCCGCCGTCGGGGACTAGCACCTCGGTCTGTATGCGCTGCGTGTCTATGCCCGGCGTGCCGAGCGAGTTCGTGAGCGTAAGGTTGACGCTGTTGTTCTCCATCACGACGCGGAGGATGACCGTGCCGGCGTCCGTTATCTGCGGGGTTATGGAGAGCCGCAGCGGGACGGAGACGAAGGTTGTCGTGAATATCGTAGAGCCGGCGCCGCCCGACTGCGGGGTGACGACGGGAATCTGCGTGCCCGACTCGACCTGCGCCGGGCGGTTGTTAAGCGCCGTGACGCGCGGGGTCGCTACTATCTTTGCCTGCCCCTTTGACTCGGCCGCGGTGATGAGCGCGCTGAGCTGGGCGGAGCCGAATATGCCGGTCGTAAGACCTATGACGGTCGTAGGGGCGTTGGCGCCGAGGCCGTTGCCTGCCGGGTCTTGAACGGTCTGCGGGTTGCCGCCGGGGCGGAAGCCGATGGTGCCTTCGGGGATGCCCGTGGGCGGGCGCGTGGCGCGTGCGGTCGCGAAGCTCAGCGCCCCGCCGTCGTTATTGAGGGCGAGGAAGCTGAGCTGCACGCCGAGGTCGCGCGAGAAGTTGCGGCTGGCGATGACGATGCGCGTCTCTATCTCGACCTGCGGCTCGGGCTGGTCTAATAGCTGCACGAGGCGGCGTATGGCGTCAACGTTCTCCTTAACGTCCGTGACGATGAGCGTGTTGCTGCGCCCGTCAACCTCGACGCCGCCGCGGCGCGACAGCCTGCGGGCGATGATGGGGAGGATGCCCTTCTCGCCGCCGCCGCCCGAGGCGTCGCCGCCGACATGGAAGTTGATCCCCGTAGAGCCGCCCGCGAAGCCGCCGGCCGAGCCGTGCGCGCCCGCGAGCGTACCCGAGGCGCGCGCGTAGTTGAGGCGTATGAACTCCGTGACGAGCGGGGTGTTCTCGAGCTGGGCGGCGCGCAGCTCGGCGCGGGCCTTCTCCTCCTCGGCCCGAAGCGACGCCTCTTCCTTCAAGACCTTGAGCGTGGCGACGCGAAGGATATTGCCGTTGACCTCGATGCCGAGGCGGTTGGCCTTGAGTATCGAGTTGAGGGCGAAGTTCCACGGCACCTCCGTCACGTTAATCGTGACGGGCACGCGCTCGACCGAGGCGTCAACGACGAAGTTCACGCCGTACTGCTC
>DASPKR010000622.1:0-2319 GCA_035627975.1 Pyrinomonadaceae bacterium
ACGACGAGATGACGGAGCGCTCGCACGCCGACTACGCCGAAGGCGACCCGGAGCCGCGCCGCCTCCGCGACCTGCTGCGCGCGGCGATGGAGGCCGAGGGCTTCACGGTCTATGCGCCCGAGTGGTGGCACTACGATTACCAGGATTGGCGACAGTACCCCGTCCTCGATTTGAGCTTCTCGGAGATCAGCCCCGCGCGAAAGGCGGTGCGCAGGGCGCCACGGCAGCGCCCTCATACCAAATAGTGCTTTGCCTGCACCATCTCGCATAGGCGCGGGGCGCGCCGGCTCGGCTTTTCTTCGCCCACGCGTTACAGGCACGCGCCTTGCTCGCCCCGGTTTTAAAGGAGAGAGCCCTCGCAAGTGCTTTCCTCCCCGGAAGCCTAGCTTTCGTCCCCGAGAGCAGACTGCCCCCGAAGCAGCCAGTTCGTTTCACAACCGAAGGAGCGTCAGTTATGCGTTCTCGTCACTCTCTGCCCTCAGCGCTGCTTTTTCTCCTGTCAACTTTTCTCGTCTTCACGACGGCCGCGCGCGCCGACGAAGACACTTACGAGGCCGAGTACGAAGAGACGGCCCGCGTCGCGCGCGTAAGCCTCACTAAGGGCGAGGCGAGCCTGCGCCGCGCGGGCGAGATCGAGTGGGAGCGCGCCCGCATAAACGTCCCGCTCGTCGAGGGCGACACGCTCGCAACGGGCCGCGACTCGCGCATGGAGATTCAGATTGACGCGCGCAACTTCGTCCGCGTCGGCGAGCTCTCCGTCGTCAAGGTCGTCACCCTGCGCGACGAGGGCGTCGCACTGAGCGTCACGGAAGGCACCGCGACGCTCCGCCTCGCGCGCTTTGACCCCGACCGAGAGTATTTCGAGATAGACGCGCCCAAGACCACCATCGCCGCCGAGAAGACGGGCCTCTACCGCCTCGACGTGAGCGGCGACGGCGGCGTCCGCGTCACAGTCCGCGACGACGGCCGCGCCCGCATCTACTCCGAGACTTCCGGCTTCGTGCTGCGCAACAACCGCTCTGCCCGGCTCGTGCGCGACGGCGCGGAGGAGGGCGACTGGGAGTTGAGCGCCGCCGCCGAGTTGGACGAGTGGGACTTCTGGATTGACGAGCGCGAGCGCCACCTCGCCTCTCTCCTCCGCCTCGAAGGTCGCGAGCGCTACTACGACCAGGAGGTCTGGGGCGCCGAGGAATTAGACGCTTACGGCGACTGGGAGTACACGCGCGACTACGGCTACATATGGCGGCCGCGCGTCACCGTCGTCAACAACTATTACGACTGGGCGCCCTACCGCTACGGCCACTGGCGCTGGTGCTCGCCCTACGGCTGGACTTGGATACCGGACGAGGACTGGGGCTGGGCGCCCTACCACTACGGCCGGTGGGTCTATTACAACAGCCGCTGGTGCTGGGCGCCGCGCGGCTACGGGTACCACTACGGCCGCGCGCGCTGGCGGCCCGCGCTGGTCGTCTTCGTCAACCTCAACTTCGGGCGCGACCGATACGTTAGTTGGTATCCGCTTACGCACGGGCAGCGCGACCCGCGCGGCCGTTGGTGGAGGCACGACCGCGACGGCCGGCACCACTCGCGCCGACTGCCCGGCACGGCTTTCGCGCGGGCCGTCACGCGCATACGCGAGAGCGAGTTCGGCTCGGCGAGCGCGCGGCCGCGCCGCGCCGAGGGCGACATCGCGCAACGCACGTTCGCGTCCGAGCCGGTGCGCGGGCGCTTGCCGATAACGCCCGCCGACACGGGCGCGGCGCGGGCAGCGAGGCCGGGCATCAGCGACCCGAAGGTCGCACGCAACAACACTCAGTCGGGCGCGGGCAGGCGCGAAGGGCTGTTCATAAACCGCCCCGACTCCGTGAACCCGCCGCGCTCCGTGCCCGACCGCACCACGGGCGCGGCCCTCCGCGCGCCCGGCGTCGCGCTCGACAAGGAGTTGAGGCGCACGCGCGTCTTCGGCAACCGCGAGCCGCGCTCTGTGCCGAAGGCCGCGGCCGTCGGCAACTCCGGCGGCTCGTCTGCCATCGGCGACTCGGGGACTGGCGCCGTCGAGCGGCCTAAACGGATTAGCAGCCGTCCGTCATTAGAAGGGCCGGGCGGCTCGTCCGAGGGGGCGGCGCCTTCGTCACCCTCCGTGCGACAGAGGCCCGCGCCCTCGCCCGATGGCCGTGGGGGCGCGCCGGACGGCGACGCGGCCCCGCGCGTGAGGCGCGCGCCCCGCGGCTACGACGGCGACGCTAACAACGCGAGCCCTGCCCCGCGCATGAGCCCGGCTCGCCCCCCCGACGCGCAGCCCGGCGGCGACAGCACGAG
>DASPKR010000623.1:0-11500 GCA_035627975.1 Pyrinomonadaceae bacterium
AGTATCGCCTCGGCCATGCTCGGCGCGTCGCCGGGGGGGACGAGCACGCCGGACTCGCCGTCAACAATCTGCTCGGCCGTGCCGGCGACTCGCGTGGCGACGACGGCCTTGCCCATGTACATCGCTTCGAGCACGGCGCGCGGCAGCCCCTCGTTCCCCTTCACCTCAACGTCTAAGCCCCCTGCGCGCAGCCGCTCGCCCTCGACCGAGGGGAGCACGACCACGTCCGCGGCCCTGTAGAAGTCAACGGCGCGCTCCTGCCACCCGACGAAGTGGAAGTTCGTTAAGCCGTACTCCTCCACGAGCCCGCGCAGGTACTCGTAGTAGGGCTCGTCAACTAGCTCGCCGACGGCTAGGAAGACGGGCGGGCGCGTGCCGTTGCGCTCGACGACGAGGCGCGCGGCCTCGACCAGGTGGTGGTAGCCCTTGAACGGGCAGACGGCCCCGAAGGCGCAGACGACGGCGCGGCCCCCGACCTCGACGGGGAGGCTCGCGGGGGCTCCGTCCGTCAGGCCGGGCACGTCGCGCTCGTCAATCCCGGTGTGGACGGTCGTGCACCTGCGGCGGAAAACCGGATAGACGTGCGACAGGAGCGACTCCGAGACGAGAATCATCCTCGACGCGAAGAGCTGCGAGACGAAGCGGTGCGCCCGCCCGAGCACGTGCAACTGCCCGCGCACGTGAAGCACGCGTGGCCGCCGCGCAATCAGAGAGCTTAAGCCGCCGAGCAGCATCGCGCGCGGCGTGTTGAAGTGGAAGGCGTCAACCCGAAGCTCGCGCGCGAGCCGAGCCAGCCGCAGGTTGTAGCCGACCACTCGCGTCAGGAAGACGCGCGCGGCGCCGAAGGCCGACAGGCGCAGCAGCACCTTGTTCTTCGCGCCCAGCTCCTCGGGCGCCTCTAGCACGCGCACGTCGAGCCCAGCGCGCCTGTAGGCTTCCGTGCAGCGCCCCTCACCGGGGAAGACGACGACGGGCTCGATGCCTTCGGCCGGCAGCTCGCGCAGAAGCGCCAGCAGGCTGCGCTGCGAGCCTTGCAGGCGGAAGAACTCCGCGACGAAGAACAGGACTTTAATCTTTTTCTTAGTCACTGCCGGGTCAGCAACTCCCTGCTCGACGGCCCGCAGTTAAACAGCATGTCAACTATGGAGAGGCCGGCGACGAAGCCCGCCTCCTTCATGAACAACTGTTCGTAAGTCGGGTGCTTGAACTCCTGCACGACTATTTCGATGCCGGCGCGCGCGAACTCGTCGCGGTCGAGGTAGGTGCTGCCCGTCCGGCCCGAGTAGTAGCGCGTGGCGCCGACGCGCTCGCAGATGTTGAGCACGAGCCCCGACTTCCGCCCCCCGGCCTTCAAGCCCGACGAGAAGGCCCACTTCTTCTCTATGCCGAGGGCGCGAGCCGCGAGGTCTAAGGCCGCGACGTTAAGCTCCGCGAGGCGCGCCCACGGGCGCGAGTAAAGCTCCTCGAAGGCCGGGGCGTATTCGCGGAAGTGCGGCGCGCGCGCGTAGCAGGATACGAGCGTCTTCCAGTGCTTCGCGCGCCACGCGTCGCCGCTTACCTCGACCTCGTTGATGGGCTGGCCCGCCTTGTGCGCTACGGGGACGGTGAGCCACTGCGCGCCGGCCTGGCCCTTGACGCGCGTGCGGTTCTGGTAGTCGTTCTTCGAGAACTGCACGTCGTCGAGCACGACGAAGAGGTCTGCCCTCGACATCTTCTCGAAGAGGCCCGCCCACGGCAGGAACTCCGGCTGGTGTATGGCGACGAGCAAAGGCTAGCCCCCCAGCCGCGCGACGGCGTCGCGCATCGCCGCGGAGGCGCGAACCACGTCCTCTTCGGTCACGGCCGCGTGGACGGGCGGGCAAATCTGCCGCGCCAGCGCGCGCTCGGCCTCGGGGAACTGCCCGTCGTAGCAGCCCAAGCGCTCGCGGAAGACCGGGTGGCGGTGGCAGGGCGGGTCATAGACGGCGCCCATCTCGATCTGGTAGTCCTCGGCCATGAGCCGCCGTAGGGCCGCCTTGTCAATCCCCTCGGCGAGCAGCACGGGGAATTTGTAGTAGGCGTGACGGAAGCGCTCGGGGTACTCGGGCATCTCTAGCCAGCCCTCGCTCGCAAGCTCGCGCCTGTACCAGCGCACGACCTGGTTGCGGTGCTCGACGTTCTCCTCCAGGCGCTTGAGCTGGTAGATGCCGAGCACGGCGCGAAGCTCGTCCATGCACCAGTCGTTGCCGAGGTTGACGATGGATTCGAGCCCGCCCGCCTCGCTCTGGCCGTGGTGACGGACTGAGCGCGCGAAGGCGGCGAGCCGCTCGTCGTCTGTCGTTATCATCCCTCCCGTCCCCGTCGTCATGATCTTCGTCGGGTAGAAGGAGAAGCAGGCGGCGTCGGCGAGGCTCCCGGCCTTGCGGTCGTCAATCATGGCGCCGTGCGCGTGCGAGGGGTCTTCGAGGAGGAAGAGGCCGCGGCTGCGGCACTCCTCGCGCAGGCGGTCAATCTCGGGGCAGACCAATCCGGCGATGTGGACGACGATGATGCCGGCCGTCGCGGGCGTGATTCTCGATATGGCGTCGTCAACGTCGAGGCAGAAGGTCTTCCCGTCCATGCCGGCGAGCACGGGGCGCCCGCCCTCGTACATGACGGCCTTGACGCAGGAGGCGAAGGTGTTCGTAGGCACTATCACTTCCCTGCCCTCGACGCCGTAGAAGCGCATGGCTATCTGCAAGGCCGTCGTGCAGGAGTTGACCGAGACGGCGTGGCGCGTGCCGACGTACTCGCGGAACGACTCTTCGAGCTCGCGCGTGTTCCCGCCGAATATGAGCCGGCCGCCGCGCAACACCTTCTCCAAACGCTCCAAAATCTCCGGCACGTCCTCGTCGTGGAAGAGGGGCCTGGCGCCCGCTATCTTCTCGGCCGCCGCCGCTCGCGTGGTCATACGGTTTAAGACCTCAACTTTCTTTTTATGATTCCTCGCGCCCGAGCTTGCGGGCGAGCATGCGGGCCAGGCCCTCTTCGAGCGTGACGCGCGGGCGCCAGCCCGTCTCGCGCCCGATTTTTTCTATCGAGAGCCAGCGGTCGGGCCAGAGCTTCTGCGCGGGCGCAGGCACCTGCTCGACGCACGCCCCGGCGCCGAAGCGCGCGGCGGCCGTCTCTTCGACTATCGCGGACAAGTCTCGTATGGAGACCGGCCGGCCTCCGCCCAGGTTATAGACGAAGGGGCCCGGCGGGCTGCCGAGCGCCTCCTCGATGGCGCGGCACACGTCCGCGACGTGTACGTAGTCGATTAGCTGCGAGCCCTCGCCGAAGATTCTCATGGGCGCGCCCGTCGCGACGGCGCCGACGAACTTGTCGGCCACCGACCCCGAAGCCGGCTCAAGCCCGCCCGCCTCGCCGTACACGTTCGCGAGGCGGAAGACCTGCCCGCGGCCCGAGTCGAAGACCTCGCGCTCGGCCGCGAACTTGAGCGCGCCATAGAAGTCGTCCGGCAGCGGCTCGTGCTCTTCCGAGAGGGGCTGCGGCCGCGCTCGGTAGGTTCCGTACACGGCAATCGTCGAGGCGAACATAAAGCGGCCGACGCCCGCGGCCATAGCCTCGCGCAAAAGGACGTGCGTCCCGTGAACGTGCGTCAGGACGGCGCGCGCGGGCGCGGCCAGGCAGTCGGCCTCGCCGCCCGTCCCGGCGACGTGAAGGACTGCTCCGGCGCCGTGGACGGCCTCGCGCACGCGCACACCGTCAGTCACGTCGCCCTCGACGAACTCGACGCGGCCCCGAGCCAGCGCGCGCAGCTCCTCGAAGCGCCCGCCGTGGCCGAAGCACACGCACTCGTGCGCGGCCGACAGGCGCGCCACGAGCGCGCTGCCGATGAAGCCCCCGCCGCCGACGATGACAATCTTCATAAATAAAGCTGTCAGCTATCAGCCTTTTGTCTTAGCTGACAGCTTATCGCTGACCGCTAACCGCTAATCCAGCTTCGTCCTGAGCCGCGTGATGACTTCCGAGGCGTTGCGCGGCTCTTCGCCCTCGAACTGCACGAGCTTGAGGCGGAGCGTGCCGTCGCCGGTGAGGACGTTGACGCCCTCGCCCGGAATTATCGCCTCGACCTTGCCGGGGATGCGGCCGACGTACCTGCGCGGGCGCGGCTCGACCTCGGCCGACCAGACGGTGAGCTTGCGCCCGCCGACGAGCGAGTAGGCGCCGGGGTAGGGCGAGGTCAGGCCGCGCACGAGGTTGAAGACCTCGCGCGTCGGGCGCGACCAGTCTATGCGACCGTCCTCGGGGCCGCGCCAGACGGCGTAGGTCGCCTGCGAGTGATCCTGCGGGCGGCGCGGCGCGGTGCCGTCGGCGAGGCGCGGCAGGTTCTCTGCGAGCATCTCGACGGCGGTCTCTGTCACCCACGCGTCGAGCGTGCCCGCGTCGTCGGCGTCCGTGAGCGCTCGCTCGCGCTGCTCGATTATGTCGCCCTCGTCCACGCCCTCGGCGGCATAGAACATCGAGAGGCCCGTCCTCTCCTCGCCGTTGATGATGGGCCAGTTGACGGGCGCGAAGCCGCGGTACATCGGGAGCAGCGAGGCGTGGAAGCCCACTAGGCCGCCCCGCGCCGCCTCCATCACCCAGCGCGGCACCATCGTACGCCACTTGAGGGTGAAGATGTAGTCGGGCCGCAGCCGCGCCCAGACCTCCCTGAACTCCTCGCGCCCTGCGTTGGCCGACTCGTAAACGGGGACGCCGTGCTCGCCGCACAGGCGCTTGATTAACTCGAGGTATCCTTCCTGCGGCGGCTCCACCCGGTAGGTGAAGACGCCGACGAGCCGCGACGCCTCGGACTCAAGCACGCGCCCGACCGCGCGGTAGCCTATCTCGCCCGCGCACAAAAGAACTACGCGCAGGCGTCCGCCCCCCCTTTGCTCTTCGCTCACGCTCACTTGCGGTAGAGGATGAAGGCGTTGCCGAAGATGGCGTAGCTGCGGTAGTGCTGCGCGCCCCACTCGGGGTGGTCGCGCAGGAACTCGGTGAACGCTTTGGACTCGCCCTTGCGCGGGTCGCCCTTGTAGTGGAACCAGTCGTCGAAGAGCACGACGGTGCCTTCCTGAAGGGCGGGCGCGACGGCCTCGAAGACGGCCCGCGTTGACTCGTACAGGTCGCAGTCAATGTGCAGGAGCGCTATCTCCGAATACTTCGACGGGACGGAGGCGCGCGCCGTCTCCTCGAAGCCGCCGACTTCGAGCGAGGGCTCGGGCAGTTCGCAGGCGCGGAAGAGGTCGAGCGTGACCTCGGGCGTGACGGGCTTCCCGAACGGGAGCAGGGGGTGCCACCAGAGGTTAGTGGAGAACCAGCCCTCGCGCCAGCGCTCGTGCTTCTCCTCCGAAGGCGGGAGGCCCTTGAAGGAGTCGAAGCCGACGACGCGCCGCTTTATCGCCATGACGTTCGTCTGGTAGGCGTGCGCGAGGAGCGCCAGGCTCACGCCCGTGAAGACGCCGAACTCGGCTATGTCGCCCCTGACCTTCTCGAAGCCGAGAAACTTCAGCGCGAAAGTGAAAGTCTCCCAGCGCGGGTCTCTCTCTATCAACTGTGAAAGTACGCTGTTCATCTGTTGGCTAACCCGCTCGCCCCCCTCGGCCCTGGTCGAGGAACGGCGGCCGGAGCCCGTTGTCCGTCCAGTCGAAGTTGACGAGCCAGCCCGAAGTATCCTCGCCCAACTCGACGCCTCCGCGCCGGGAGCCGACGGCGAAGGGGCGCTCCTGCGGCGCGGCGCGGAAGCCGTAAGCCTCGAAGGCCCGGCGCATCGCGTCGTGCGAGGAGGTGAGCATGACCTCGCGCGGGCGGCGGTCGCCGCGCGAGGCTTCGGCGAGCGCGAGCACGACGGCGTGCGCTAGCGCCTCGGCCTGTTCGCCGTCGCACTGCGAGACGATTAGGCGCGAGGGCGACTCGTTGATGATGACGTAGCCGCTCGTCTCATTCCGGTCGAGCACGCGGAACACGCGGTAGCGCACGAACGGAAGGCGTGTGTTGTAGCGCCAGTTCAGGTAGTCGGCCCCCTCGGCCATGCGCAGGGAGAAGGGCGAGCGGCGCGGCAGCATCTCTCCCGTCGCCGAAGCCTCTTCGCGCACCGACAGGCGCCCGGCGAACTCAGGCGGCACGCGGCGGGCGAGCCGGCCGAGCGCGACGCGGCGGCCGAGCGAGCGCGCGCCCCACTTGGCGAGCGCGCGCAAAGGTGAGTCGCCCGCGTGCGGCTGGTATGCGCGGTTTAGTAAATAGGTCTTGACGCCGCCGTAGTAGGCCCACTTCTGCGAGCGCGTTATGTGGTGCGTGTCGGGGCTCCCGCCGAAGACGACGCCCGCCGGGTAGGTCTTCATCCAGTGCATGAAGAGCAGCCCGGCCGCCCCCTTGCGGAAGGCGAAGAAGTTCGAGCCGAACGAGAGCGCGAGCGGGCGCCCCTCGTGCTCGAACCCTACGCGCTCGACGCCGAGCGTGCCGGCGACTGCGCCTTCGGCGTCGAGGAAGAGGTAGAGGCGGCAGCGCTCGGCCGAAGCGTAGTAGTAGTCAACGAACGGCCGGTGCGTGAGGCTCGCGCTCTGCGGCGTCGAGGCCGCTGCCTCGCGCAGGGCCTCGAAGTGCTCGGGCGCGTACTCGACTATGCGCGGGCGCGGCGCCGCCGCTCCGGCCGGCGCCGCGCGCCGTGTCTCTTCCGCCTGAATCAAAGGGCGCTCTTCTCCGCGGCGCCCTCGACGTAGCCGAGCACCTGCCGGAACGAAACGAAATGTTCGAGGTCGTCGGGCGCGACCTGCACGCCGAACTCCTCCTCGACGAGCGAGACCAAAGTGACCGACGCCATCGAGTCCCAAGACTCGGTCGCGCCCATAGCGGCGCGCCGCAGCTCGTCCTCGCCCGCGTCGGGGAAGACGGCCGAGAAGCAGTTTAGCAGACGTGTCTCCGTTCCCATTCTTGTCGTCCTTAGCCGGTTTGAAAAGTCTTGTGGTAGAGCGGCGGGCATTTCTCCGCGAACGTCTCCCTCGTCAGGCGGGGGCGCCCGCCGCCGTCCACTTCGGCGAACTCGCGCAGGAAGGCCCGCAGCGGCGCGTTCTTCGGCGTCTCGGCGAAGTCGAACTCGATCTCGCGCGCGCCGAAGCGCTCGAACAGCGCGGCGAGGCAGCGGTGCTCGATCCTGCGCGCGAAGGCGCGGCAGCTCATAACCCACGTCCCCACACGCAGCCGCTCGCCCTCCCGCCGCCCGGCCAGGACTGCGATCTTGCCGAGCGGCCCGTACTTGTCCTTGTAGGAGGTAACCATCAGGAAGCCGCCGGGCTCTTCGAGGCGCCGGCGCCAGAGCGCCTCGGTGTAGCGCACGCCGTTTAAGTTGAACTGGTTCGTCTTGTTGACCAGCTCGAAGGCGCGCGCGTCCGACGCCCCCGCGTCGAAGCTGAGCGTCAATTCCGCCTCGGCCTGTTCGAGGAAGCGCTCGGTGTGCGAGGAGTCGCCGCCGCCGTTCACTTCCTCCGCGGCCGCGGCCGACCGCCTGACGGTTTGCAGCCGCAGCGCGTCCTCTTCCAGAAGCGCGCTCTTGCCGAAGAGGTCGCGCAGGCGCGCGAGCAAGCGGTAGGCGCCCTCGTCGTCGCCGCGCGGGAACTCGACGCACTCGATGTCGGGGTGCGCCGCCTTCACCTCTGCCAGCTCGATGGGGCTGTCGTCCACGAAGACTACGCCGTCGGCGCCCACGTTCCACGCGCGCAGTATGCGCGATACGGCCTCGGACTTGGCGCCCCAGCCGACCTCGACGGGGAACAGATCGTCCTTCGAGAGCGCCAGGTCTTCGCGGGCGAGCGCTCGGGCGGCCGCCTCCGGCTCGTTCTTGCTGGCGACGGCGACGAGCACTCCCGTCCGCGCCAGAGACCCTAGAAGCATCTGGTAGAGCGCGTGCGCCTGCGAATGCGCGTCGAGGCCCCACGATACGCCCTCGGCCCCGACCTCGCCGACGAGGCCGCGCCAGAGCGTGTCGTCGAGGTCTGTGATCAAGCCCTTCTTCGGCGGCGGGGGCAGCAGCGCCGTCGCCAACGCTTCGGCCAGGTCGGAGGCGTGCGCGAGCTGGTAGGGGAAGCCCGTCGTCAGCTCCGACTTAACGTCGAGCCGGGCGGCGAGCGGCGAGCGCTCGTCCAGGCGCGACTGGCTTATGACGCGCACGCCGCGCCCGCGCGAGACGCGCGCCGCCAAGTCGGCCGCCGCGCGCCTGAGATTAAGATCGAAGGCGCCTGACTGCCAGCCCGGCTCGAACGAGGCGGGCGGGAGGGGCAGGGTCGGCACAGCGACGGCGAGCGGCACGCGCTCCGAAGCTTTGACAATCGCTTCGGCCAGCCACTCGGCGCGCTCGGCGGCGGTGCGGAGCACGTCGGGCAAAACTTCCGGCGACCAACTGCCGGCGCCCCTTATGCCGAGCCGCGGGTCGAGGTCGGGCCACTCGATGACGACCGCCGCGGCGTCCAGGTCGCCCGGCTCTTCCGTCAGGCGGCGGAGGCTCCCCGTCAAGTCGCCGTAGAGGCCAGTAGCCGTGCCGACTGCAAGCCCCGGCCGCCTGCGGCGCAGGTGCGCGCCGAGGAAGGTTTCCAGGTGCAGCGGCGTGAAGCCGCAGGCGAGGAAGGCCCTGAAGCTTTCCGCGCCCTCGGGCGGCCGCTCGCGCAGGAGCTTTAGCGCTTCGACGAGCTTCATGCCGCACACTCTTCGTCGGCCGGCTCTGCCGCGCAGAACTCGTCGCGGAACTCGGTGAGCGTCGCGCCCTTGAACGTCGCCGACGCGGCGGCGAAAAGCTCTTCGAGGTGCTCGTAGAGCGTCTCGACCGAGCGCGCGTCGGGGAAGTAGGGGCTCCCGCCCGGCATAAGCTCGGAGGAGTGGAGCATGAACTCGGCGCAGGGGCGACGCTCTGCCCGTGCGCGCCGCAGCACGCCGAGCATGCGCGCGAGGTTGCGCCCGTCCGGCCTCAGCCACGCCTCGCGCGGGCCGAGCGCCCTGCGCGCCACGCGCCGCAGCGGAGAGGGCAGCGAGTCGCGCAGACGGTTCGGGTTGAGGTAGATGGTCATCGGCACTTCGAGGAGCGTCGAGTCGCCCTCGCGGCTCACGTCTTCGAGGTCGAGGCGGTAGGGAAGCTCGGGGAAGCGGGTGTAGTCCGTGCCGCCGCGGCCCGCGGGGTCGCCCGGCACGCCGCGCCAGGAGACGTGCGGCGTTACCGAGCAGTCAACCGTGTAGCCGAACTCGACGAGCAGCCTGGCGTAGCGCGAGTCGAAGGCCCAGCGCCCCGCGCGGTGGCTCGTCATCTTCACGCCGAAGGTCTCCTCCAGCGTCCCTGTCATCACCCGCACCTTCTCGCGCATGACCTCGTCGGGGTACTCGACGAGGTAGGGCATGTGCTCGTAGTCGTCCGCCGTGAGCGGCACGAGCGGCGGCGAGTTCCAGGCGTGCAGGTGCATGCCCACCTCTGCGGCGCCGCGCGCGAGCGCGTCGCGGGCGAGCTCGACGAAGGCGGCGCTCGTAGCCATCTCGTAGTTCGTAAGATAAGTGGGCTTCAGGCCGTGGCGCTCGCAAAGGGCCTGGAAGCGCGGGAGATAGCGTGCGTTCTCCGTCGTCGTCTCGCCCCGGCGCGACCAGCCGTCGTCGCCCTCCGTGTCAATCGTGATTATGAAACTCGGGATCATGGGATTAGCCACGGAGGCACGCAGGCACAAAGAATAATTTTCAGATTTCAGATTTCAAATCTCTGTGCCTCTGTGCCTCCGCGGCAGTTTTTCTAAATCCTCACGCCGTTCTTTCGAGCCCACCAGCGCAGCACGAACAGAATCCAGAGCTTCTCGCCGTGGTCGCGCTTGCCCTGCCGGTGCTCCTCGTAGAGCCGCTCGACGGCGCCCTTGCGGAAGACGCCGCCCCCGGCGGGCTCGGCCACGGTGTCTAAGAACATCTCGCGCAGCTCGTTCTTGAACCACTCGCCCACGGGGATCTCGAAGCCGCGCTTCGGCAGGCGGAAGACGTGCGGCGGGAGCACCTGCCGGAAAGTCTCGCGCAGTATGAACTTCTTGCGGAGCCAGTTGACTTTGGCGTTTCCGGGCAGGCGGAAGGCAAGCTCCGCTATGCGGTAGTCGAGGAACGGCGTTCGCACCTCGAGCGAGACGCGCATGCTCATCATGTCAACTTTGGTGAGCACGTGGTCGGCGAGCTTTATCTTCGCGTCCACGTAGAGCATGCGGTTGATGAGGTCTGCGCCGAGCGCGGGGGCGTCGTAGTGGCGGCGGAAGACTCTGCGCGCAAGCTCCAGAGAGAGCGTGCGGAACGCGGGGTCGTAAACGTCCTCGGGCGCCATGTCGTTGAACTTGTTCGTCAGGCGGAAGAAGCGCTCCGACGGGACGGCGTTGACGGCGCGCAGAAACCTCTGCGCGCGCCGCACGCTTCGCGCCAGCGTGCTCGCGTCCGACGAGGGGAGCCCGAAGACGGCCGGCTCTATCACGCTGCGCGACAGAGCGCGCGGCAGCCGCATGTAAACGCTCGCAAGCGGCTCGAGCAGGTAGGCTCGGTAGCCGGCGAAGGTCTCGTCGGGGCCGTCGCCCGAGAGCGCCACGGTGACGGACTCGCGCGCGAGCCGCGAGATGTGGAACATCGGGACGGCGGAGGAGCTGCCGAACGGCTCGTCGAAGTGGTCTAAGACGCCCGGGATGGACTCGCGCACGGCGTCCGTCGTCAGTAGAAGCTCGTGGTGCTCGGTGCCGAGAAAGGCGGCCGTGCGCCGCGCCGTCTCCGACTCGTCGTAGGCGCCCGCGCCCTTCTTCGCATCCAGGAAGCCGAGCGTGAAGGTCTTCATGCGCGACGGCGAAAGCCGCGCCGCGAGGCTCGCTATGATGCTCGAATCTATGCCACCGCTTAAGAGCACGCCCACGGGGACGTCGCTCACGAGGCGGCGGCGCACGGCGTCCTCGGTGAGCGCGAACAGCTCGCGCTTGGCGGCGCCGAGGTTCCCGTTCCGCAACGCCGAGCCGTTCGTCGCGGCCGCGGCGCCGCGCCCGCGCTCGCCGAACACGTCCCAGTATTCGCGCTCCGAGAGCCGCCCGTCCTTGAGCACGAGGTAGTGGCCGGGCGCGAGCTTGCGCACGCCGCGGAATATGGTGAAGGGGTGCGGGATTATCCGGAACGTCAGGTAGAGGTCAACGGCCTCCCAGTCTATGTCGCGCGGAAGCGACGGGTCTTCCAGAAGTGACTTTATCTCTGAGGCGAAGCGGAGGCCCCCGCCCTCGGTCGAGTAGTAGAGCGGCTTGACGCCGAGGCGGTCGCGCGCGACGAAGAGGCTGTGGTCGCGCTCGTCCCAGACGGCGAAGGCGAACATGCCGTTCAGGCGCGAGAGGCTCTGCGGCCCCCACTGGCGGTAGGCGTTGAGGACGACTTCGGTGTCCGTGTCGGAGCGGAACCGGTGGCCTAGCGCCTCCAGCTCGCGCCGAAGCTCGCGGAAGTTATAGACCTCGCCGTTGTAGGTTATGCGCAG
>DASPKR010000624.1:0-2988 GCA_035627975.1 Pyrinomonadaceae bacterium
ACGGCGTCGCCGCGCCACCGGCCGCAGAAAGATCCACCAGCAAGGTTTGCTCGGCAAAGGAGAGGCCGCGCGCGAGCTTCTGGTGACGGTCGGCTGGACTGTGGCGCTTTGGGCGGCGATTGCGGTGGCGAACATGCTGACGCTGCGCGCGTTCGGGCTGTCGCTGGGGTTGAGCGAGACGCTGTTCGTGCTCGGCTGGTCGCTCGTCGGGTCGCTCGTGCCTACGCCCGGCGGTGGCGCCGGCACTTACCACGCGGCGACTAGCTACGGCCTGACCGCCTTCCTCGCAGTGCCTGAGACGGAGGCGAAGGCAGCGACAATCGTCCTGCACCTGGTCGTCTTCGGCTCGGCGCTCTTCTTCGGCGCCTACTACTTCCTGCGCGGCGGCGTGAGCCTCGGGCGTCTGCGCGAGCTCGCGTCGGCCGAGGCGACCGCGGGCGCGGCCGAGCCCCGGCCGGAGGCGGGCGGGCGCGGGGCGGCTTTTCAACCTTAAACTGCTTGAGTGCCTGGCCGGGATGGGCTTATGAGATGTCCTTTCTGTGGTTACCTCGAAGACAAGGTCGTTGACTCGCGCGAGTCGCGCGAGGGCGACGCCATACGGCGCCGGCGCGAGTGCCTGCGCTGCGAGCGGCGCTTCACGTCCTACGAGCGCATTGACGAAATCCCCTACATGGTCGTCAAGAAGGACGGCCGCCGCGAGCCCTTCGACCGTAACAAGGTCATGGCGGGCCTGCTGCGCGCCTGCGAGAAGCGGCCCATCCCCGCGACGAAACTCGACAGCATCGTCAACGCCGTAGAGAAGTACGTGCAGGAGTCGTCAGAGCGCGAGCGGCCGACGACGAAGATAGGCGAGTTGATAATGCGGCGCCTCAAGGAGCTCGACAAGGTCGCCTACGTGCGCTTCGCCTCCGTCTATCTCGAGTTCGAGGACGTGACCGAGTTCATGCACGAGCTGAAGACGCTCGTGCGCACGCGCTCGGGCGCGACGGCGCGGAAGAGTTAAAGGGGCGGCGCTCTCGCCAAAGTCCTTATGAAGCAGGCTGTGCCACTGACGGTTCTCGAGCGCGGCGATCTGGAGCGGCTGCGGTCGCGCGTGGGCCGACTGTTTCTGGCCTTACAGGAGGCGGCCGATCTGGTGGGCGCGGAAAAGCCGGGCGCCTGGCTCCCGCCGGCCGATTTGTGCGAGTCGCCGTCGTGCGTCACGGTGCGCGTCGAGCTTCCGGGCGTGAGGCCCGAGCACATGCAGGTGTCGCTCTCGGGCGGCCACCTGCGCGTGACGGGCAGGAAGCGCAAGGGCGCACCGCGCGCCGTAATCTCGCATCTATGCTCGGAGCGCAGCTACGGGCAGTTCTCGCGCTCGATCCCGCTGCGCTGGCCCGTGCGCGCGCAGGAGGCGACCGCCGAGCTGCGCGACGGCCTTCTGACAGTCCGCCTCCCGAAGATACAGGAGCGGCGCGGCGGCGAGATAAAGATCGAAGTGAAGAGTGACAGGTGACGAGCGAGGACAGGGGACAAGCCGGGTAACACTGACTAATTTATGGCTCAGATTTCAGACATAGCGGAGAGCATCGAGGCGGCGGCCGGCGGCGACGGCGAGCAGCAGTTGCAGGTGCCGGAGTCGCTGCCCGTCCTCCCCTTGCGCGACATCGTCATCTACCCCTTCATGATCGTGCCGCTCTTCGTCTCGCGCGAGAAGTCCATACGCGCCGTTGACGAGGCCTTGGGCGAGAACCGCATGATCTTCCTCGTCTCGCAGCGCGACCTCGACAAGGAGGAGCCGGGCGGCGAAGACCTCTACCCGACGGGCACGGTGGCCGTCATCATGCGGATGCTCAAGCTCCCGGACGGCCGCATAAGGATTCTCGTTCAGGGGCTGACGCGCGCGCGCGTCGAGGAGGTGACGGCCGGGGGCGAGTACCTGAAGGCGCGCCTCTCTCCCATGGCCGAGCCGGGCGCGCCCGAGCGCTCGCTGGAAGTCGAGGCGCTGGTGCGGAACGTGCGCGCCTCGATGGAGCGCGCCGCGAACCTCGGCAAGAACATCTCGCCGGAGGTCATGGCGATAGTCGCCACGCTCGACGAGCCGGGCCGCCTCGCTGACCTCGCCGCCTCGAACCTTGAGCTTAAAGTCGAGGACGCCCAGTCCGTCCTAGACATCTCGGACACGACGGCGCGCCTGCGCCGCGTCAACGACCTCCTCAACAAAGAGATCGAAGTCCTCACCGTCCAGCAGGAGATAAACACGCAGGCGCGCGCCGACATTGACCGCTCGCAGCGCGAGTTCTTCCTGCGCCAGCAGCTCAAGGCCATACAGACCGAGCTGGGCGAGGGCAACGAGCTGGCCGAGGAGCTGGCGCAGTTCCGCGACAAGATAGAGTCGGCGGGGATGCCGAAGCACGCCGAGGAGGAGGCGCTGCGGCAGCTCAAGAAGCTCGAGCGCATGCACCCGGACGCGGCCGAGACTGCCACGCTCAGGAACTGGATGGAGATAATGACCGACCTGCCCTGGTCGAAGGCGTCGGTGGACAACCTGGACTTGGCGAAGGCCCAGCAGATTCTCGACGAGGATCACTACGGGCTCGAAAAGGTTAAGGAGCGGATTGTCGAGTCGCTGGCAGTCAGGAAGCTCAAGGAGAAGCCGAAAGGCTCTATACTCTGCCTCGTCGGCCCGCCGGGCGTCGGCAAGACGAGCCTCGGGCGCTCCATCGCGCGGGCGCTCGACCGCAAGTTCGTGCGTCTCTCTCTGGGCGGCCTCCACGACGAGGCAGAGATTCGCGGCCACCGCCGCACATACGTCGGCGCCATGCCCGGCCGCATCATCCAGGCCCTACAGCAGGCGGGGACTAACAACCCGCTCATAATGCTCGACGAGATTGACAAGGTCGGCGCGGACTTCCGCGGCGACCCCAGCTCGGCCCTGCTTGAAGTCTTAGACCCGGAGCAGAACAACTCTTTCCGCGACAACTACCTCGGCGTCACATTCGATTTATC
>DASPKR010000625.1:0-2004 GCA_035627975.1 Pyrinomonadaceae bacterium
GTATGACGGCGGTCTCGTCAGGCACGATGCCGCCGGTGTCCACGACGGAGAAGCGGCGGCCTGCCCACTCGGTCTCGCCGTAGATGCGGTCGCGCGTAATGCCCGGCTCGTCGCCCACGATGGAGCGGCGCTCGCCGACCAAGCGGTTGAAGAGCGTTGACTTGCCCACGTTCGGCCGCCCAACAATCGCCACGAGCGGCAGCACGGCCGCCACGCTTCCCTCTTCGCTCGACATCGCGGCCAAGTTTATCCCGCGCCCCGGAGCGTCGCAAGCAGGTCAAACTTCCCTTGCCGCCCGCGCGCACAAAGAGTTACTCTTCGCGGCGCGGTCCCGCCCCCGCGAACAAGTCCCGCCCGCCCAAGTCTTATTTAATAAGAGCACGAACGGCCGACATGCGCCTGCTCAGTCTCCCCGCACGTTTAATAAAAGGATTGCGCGCGAGGCTCGCGCGCGGGGGCGCGCCCGCGCCGGCCCCGCACCTCGCGCTCGGCGCGCGCGGCGAGGAGTTGGCAGCAGACCTCCTGCTCGGCATGGGCTACAGACTTGTGGCCGCGAACTTCAAGGCGCCCGTCGGGCGCAACCTCCGCGGCGCCGTCGTCAGCGCCGAGATTGACATAATCGCCTACGACGGCGAGACGCTCTGCTTCGTCGAAGTAAAGACGCGCGCCTCCGACGACTTCGCGCGCCCCGAGCGCAACGTTGACCTGCGCAAGCAGCGACAGGTCACACGCGCCGCACGCGCCTACCGCCGACTCATGGGCGTCGCCGAAGCGCCCCACCGCTACGACGTTGTCAGCGTCCTACTCCCGCCGCCCGGCCGCGACGCGAAGGCGCCCGCCCCGCGTCTCAAACTCCTCCGAGGCTTCTGGACGGACGCTAAGTTCCGCAAGCGCCGCTGGGAAGGCTAAGAAAGTAGAAGGCAGAAGGAAGTAAAAACGTTAAGCGCGTCTTGACTGCCTTCTGCCTTCTGCCAACTTCTCACTTCTCCGCGCGCATCGTCTTGGAGCGCGGCTGGGCGTTCTTAACGTGGCGGTCGAACCAGGAGATCATCTCGTAGAGAGTGTGCTCGGTGGACTCGCGCGCCGCGTAGCCGTGTGATTCGAGCGGGAGCGTGACGTACCTGACAGTTCCGCCCGTGCCGCGTATGGCCTGGTACATGCGCTCGGACTGCATCGGGAATGTGCCGGGGTTGTTGTCGGCCTCGCCGTGTATGAGAAGTATCGGCTCGTTTATCTTGTGGGCCAGCATGAAGGGCGAGACCTTCACGTAAAGCTCCGGCGCCTCCCAGAGCGTGCGGCGCTCGCTCTGGAAGCCGAAGGGCGTGAGCGTGCGGTTGTATGCGCCGCTGCGCGCTATGCCGGCGCGGAAGAGGTCTGAGTGGGCGAGCAGGTTCGCCGTCATGAAGGCGCCGTAGGAGTGGCCGCCGACGCCGACGCGCTCCGGGTCGGTCACGCCCATCTCGGCGGCCTTGTCAATCGCCGCCTTCGCGCTCGACACGATCTGCTCGACGAAGGTCTCGTTCATCTTCTCCGGGTCGCCGACGATCGGCATCGTCGCGTTGTCGAGCACGGCGTAGCCCGCGAGCAGGAAGAAGAGGTGCGAAGGCCCGGCGATGGTCGTGTAGCGCTGGGCCGAGCCCGTCACCTGCCCGGCCGTGCCGGGGTCGCTGAACTCCAGCGGGTAGGCCCAGACGACAGTGGGCAGCCGCGTCCCCTCCTTGTAGTCGGGCGGAAGGTAGAGCGTGAAGGAGAGGGCAACGCCGTCGGCGCGCTTGTACTTGATGAGCTGCTTCTTTATGCCGCGCAGTTGCGGGGTCGGGTCCGGGAACTGCGTGAGCGCGCGTAGCTGCTCGCCGCCCGCGCCGAGCGTGCGGACGAAGTAGTTGGGCGGCTCCGTCGTGCTCTCGCGCCGCGTGATGACGCGCGAGGCGTCGTCGCCTATGAGGGAGACGACCGATTCGTAGCCCTGCTCGCCCGAGCGGAACAGCCGCTCCGTCTTCATCG
>DASPKR010000626.1:0-2238 GCA_035627975.1 Pyrinomonadaceae bacterium
GAGGTGCGCGAGCGCGCCGGCCAGCTCGGCGGGGTCGGAGACGTTCGGCTCGTCGAAGTTGGGCCGCAGTAGCCCCGCGGGCAGCGGGACGTATGCGGCGCTGCGGACGGCGAACGCGTCGCGGCGCCGCTCCAACTGCACAACGCCCGCGCCGTCGCCCCCGAGCCCCACGGCCGCAGGCGGCAGCCGCGGCGAGATTAGCCTGCTAAGTGGGTTCATAAGCAAGTAGGCAGAAGGCCGCAGGCAGTAGGCAGCCTTAAGAGCCTTGCTGACCACTGCGCGCCTTGCGCGTAATGTCTTACTGCCTTCTGCTTTCCGCCTTCTGCCTTCTGATTCGTCACCATTCGTTGTAGCGCGTCTGGCCGTCGGAGGAGAGCTCGCCGGAGCTGCTTCGCACCTGGACGACGCCCTGCGAGGCGTCCGTCGCGCCGGGGTCGTCGCCGAACTCGACCTGCCAATCCTTCTGGTCGGTCATAGGGTCGGTGGGGATTTCGTGCAGGTAGCCGGCGGTGACGATGTCGTCGAGCGACTGCGGGAGCTTGCCCTTGTCGGCCGCGTACTGGTCTATCATCTTCCGCATCTGGAAGAGGTTCTCACGGAGCGTCGCCTCCTTCGCCGCCAGCACAGTCTTGTTGTACTGAGCCATCGCGATCATCGCCAGTATGACGAGAATCGAGATGACTATCATCAGCTCCAGCAGCGTGAAGCCGCTGGGCGAGGAGAAGCGCGAAGGGCGGAGCGCCAACGCGCCGGAGGCCCGCCCGAACCGTCCCCTTCCCGGCCTACCAATCACTGTACTTCTCCCCGTTGAGCGCAGTCCCCTCCGCCTTCGAGCGCACGTCGAAAATGTTCTCCGGGGCGGAGGAGCAGCCCGAGTCGGCCTCGTCATAGACGGATAAGAAGCACCAGTCGCGCTCGCCCGTTATCGGGTCAACGGGTATCTCGCGCAGGTAGTGTTTCTTCTTCGGGATGAGCCCGCCGGAGTTCCCCGTCGCGGAGCCGCCGACGCTGTCGAGGCCGGCGCCCGCCACGGCGCCCCCGCCCGCCGAGGGGCGCGGCACGACGTCAACGCCGTCCACGAGCGTCTGCAAGTCGGGCGGGTAGCGCTCGGGGTTGTCAACGCCGAATATCTTACAGTCGGAGATGACGACGCGGCTGCGCGGGTCTATGTAGGTGAACTGTCCGGGTATGCCGGGCTGATTAGGGTTGGGGTTCGGGTTCGGCGCGACGACCTGCGCCGTGCCGCCCGGCCCGCACTGCATGCCGACTGTGTCGCGGCGGAACTCGTCTATGGCGGCGCGCATCTCGGCGAGGACTTCACGCAGGCGCTGCTCCTTCTGCCGCCGCACTGAGGTCTTGACGAGAGGGATGACGCCGAGCGTCAGCACCGTCAGCACCGTGATGACGATGACGAGCTCGATGAGCGTCCAGCCGCCCTCGCGCCTAAACTCCGGCCCTTGAAGCCTGCCTGTCATCGCCGTCCTACTGCGTCACTTTCAGCCTCGCGCCCGTCAGGCGCGGGCGCACGGTACGGCCGTCGGTGGCGACGAGGTGAACCTTGCCGGCGTCGAACTCGAGCGCGGCATCGCCAGCGGCGAGCCCCTCTATTTCTATGACGAGCAGAAGGCCCTCGCCCGAGAGCGGCGCGGCGCCCGCGGCCGGCGCGACCGAGACGACCAGCACGCCGCGCGCGGCGTCAACCGACTGCGTGAGCACGGGCGCAAGCGACTTGTCGGAGGCGAGCGACCCTTGCGTGACGGAGCGAACGGCCAGCGCCTTCGGGTCGAACCTTAGCGTCGCCGCGGCGAGCCCCACGGGCGCGTCCGTCTTCATGAAGACCATCACGCGCCTGCGCTCGCCGGCCTTCAACTCCTGCTGCTCGGGCATCATCAGAAGCTCGGCCGCGCTCTCGGCCGGCGCGGCAGCGGCGACGGCCGGCGCGCTCGCCGCCCCGGCCGCCGTGGCGGCCGACGCGGCACCGCCCGCCGGTCTGGCCGCGTCGGCGGGCGGCTTCTCTTCCGTCTTGATGCTCACGTTGACGGCCGCGGCGCCCGACGTGTTGGCAGGCGCCGCGGCGGCGCCTTCGGCGGGCGAGGTGGCGGCCGCGTCGGCGAACGGCTTGGGCGCGGGGACGAAGCTCACTTCCTCGCCGGGCTGCGCGGGCAGTTGTATGGTCTGGTTGGTCGGGAGCTGGCGCGCGCGCGCGAGCTGCTCCTCGCGCTCGGCCTCGATGATCAT
>DASPKR010000627.1:0-3921 GCA_035627975.1 Pyrinomonadaceae bacterium
AGCACTCGACGTGGCACTCGGGCGGGTCGCAGACCTGCTCGTACCAGTAGCAGTAGCCGTAGTCGTCCCACACCGTGCACTCGGTCGTGCAGACCTGCGTGCAGACGGTGTGGCACTCCTGCCCGCAGTTGGGGTCGCCGCGGCACGGGTCGCCGCAGTAGGGGTCGTAGCAGCAGGGGTCGCCCTGGCACGGGTCGCCGCAGTACGGGTCGCCGCAGCACGGGTCTCCCCCGCACGGGTCTCCGTCGCCGCCGCCGGGGTCGCCCGTCTGTGTTTCGTCGCCGCGCTCCTCGTCGCAGTCGGCGCGGTTCGTGGCGTACTTGATTGCGGCGTCAACGTCCCTGCGCTCGACGCCGGAGTGGACGGACGTTTTGCAGTCCGACGAGCTCTGCTGCATGACGCTGGTGCAGCCCTGGTTCACGTCGTCAACGCCGAGGGCGTGCCCGAGCTCGTGCGCGATAACGTCGCGTATGCGGTCTTGCGTCCAGGTCGCGGCCTCGGGCGGGAGCGTGAGCACGTAGTTGATGATGGTGCCGGGCGAGCTCGGGTACGACTGTGCCGTCAGCCTGCCGCAAATCTTCTCGCCCTTCTTGTTCGTGCCGAGCGGCTCGATCTTTAGGACGATCTGCGGCAGCGGGTCGTTCGGGTTCCCCGACCATTGCCGGAAGCTCACGGGCGCCTGCGACCCGGCGGCCGTCCCCGGCGCGTTGTTCCACTGCGTCATCGCCGCGTTCAGGGCGTTCGAATAGACGGGGTTGGCCGTGGCCGAAGAGTCCATGTAGATGGCGTAGTAGGGCCGCCCGCCGCCCGTCGGCGTATGGCCGGCCATCGGCGTCTCGTTCTCGAAGCAGCCGGGGCAGTCGGCGTAGGCCGAGCGCAGCGCCGACACGTTGAAGGCCGCGAGAGCGAACAGGTAACCCAAGAGCAGGTAATAGATTGTTTTCTTCATTGCTCCCCCACTCGTCACAGCGCGTGCGCCCGCGGCGTCACTGGAGCGCGGCCCTCAGTTGGTCGAGCGAATTGTTGAAGCGGGCGGCCACCTCCGTGACGATCACGGACTGGTTATCGCTCGTGTCGAGGGGCGACATGTACCCGCCGGGCAGAAGCCTGAAGCCGCCGCCGATGACCGTCGCCACCCTGTTCGACGGGTTGATGTTGACGAACAGGACGTACTGCTCGTTGGCGTTGAAGAGCGGGATGCCCGTGGTTTGCGTGAAGGTCACGCCGTTGACGGAGATGGTGCCGCCGACCTCTGACGTGAGTATCTCGTTCCAGTTCGCGTCGGGGAAGTCGCCCGGCTTAGGCGGCGGCTGCGCGCACGACTCGCAGGGCGGGACGAACGGCCTGGAGGACAGCGTCTCCGTAATCGTCATCTTCGACCACGACTCGATTGTGAGGTCGCCCGTGCGGTACGGGGCGACCAGGGACGGCTGCACGGTGATGACCGAATACCTCGCCATCGCGTCGTCGAGCGTCGTCACGTCTATGTCGTCAATCGTGGTCGAGATCTTCACCGCCGGCTGGCCGTCGCTGATGGCGCGCTGCGCGAGCCCCTCGAAGGTGAAGTTAAATCCGGGGTCTTGTCCCTGCGCTTGCGCCGGCCGTAGGCGAGGGCTTCCGGGCATCGCGAAGAAGATTGTCCAAGCCGTCCCAAGCACGGCTGCCACGGCCAAGAGCGTAAGCCTGGTTTTCATCTGCGGACTCCTTGAGCGGCCTGTTTTGAGGCGCGCGCCGTCAGAGGAAGAGACACCTCCGGCCGGAAGGCTCGGGCCCTGTCTCGCCGCCTCTCGCCAACGTCGGGGCCTTCGGCCCCGGCTATTCGTGTTGAACCCCTTGTGAAGTTAGTGGTCTTGACGACCAGTCAAGGTAGTAAGCCTGTTAAGGGAGGCGGTTGCGAGCCCTCTTCCGAAAGCCGCGGCTGCGAGGTGCCGTTTGAGATGAGTGCTCTCGACCGTCCGACTGAATACTTAGTCCGCGACTAGGTCTCAGTCTTGTGTGCGTCGGGTTGCTTCGTGATGGGGTGTTGAGGGATGGCGGGAGAGTAGGGGAAGTCCTAAAACCTGTCAATAGGGTGAGGCGAACTACAAGCGGTTTGTAATAGCGGCGCAACTATCGTATGAAAATTCATGGCGTCGTAAGACTATCCCATCAATGCCCGATTCACGCGGCCGCGCGCCGTCACCGAAAATTCATCGCATCGCAACATGACGCGGAGTGCGCGCCCTGCGGCCGACCTCCTTGACAGACATGGCCCGCAGTGATTCAATAACCGCCAAAGCGTGGTGAGTTAAGGCGACTTGCGGCCACGTAAAATAAACCGCTAAACAGCTCGGCGCGCGCCGACGCGGCCGTCCAAAACAGGCTTCCCCGTGAGAGGCCCCGCGTTGTTTAGCGCGGGGAAATTTTTTTGTATATGGCCGACTTCCTTAAAACCTTAAACGAGCGCGTCGTCGTGTTTGACGGCGCGATGGGGACGAACCTTCACGCGCAGGACCTGAGCGTGGACGACTTCGGCGGGCCGCAGTTCGAGGGCTGCCCCGAGTACCTTCTGGTGACGAAGCCGGAGGCGGTCGAGCGTGTTCACGCCGACTTCCTCGCCGCCGGCTGCGACGTGATCGAGACCGACTCGTTCGGCGCCACGGCAATCGTCCTGGCCGAGTACCAGATCGCGCACATGGCCTACGAGCTGAACGTGCGCGCCGCCCAGCTCGCGCGACGGGTCGCCGCCGACTTCTCCACGCGCGAGCGCCCGCGGTGGGTCGCGGGCTCGATGGGGCCGGGGACGAAGCTCCCGACGCTCGGGCAGGTCTCTTTCCTCGAAGCCCGCGACGCCTACGGCGAGCAGGCGCGGGGCCTCCTCGACGGCGGCGCAGACCTCCTAATCGTCGAGACCTGCCAGGACATGCTGCAAGTCAAGGCCGCGCTCGCAGGCATATTCCGCGAGTTCGCCGCGTCGCGCCGCCGCGTCCCCATCATCGCGCAGGTGACGATAGAGCAGCAGGGGACGATGCTGCTCGGGACAGAGATAGCCGCCGCGCTCACGGCCGTCGAGCCCTTCCCGATAGACGTGTTCGGCATGAACTGCGCGACGGGGCCGAAGCAGATGGCGGAGAACGTGCGCTTCCTCTGCCAGAACTCCCGCTTCCCCGTCTCGGTCATCCCGAACGCGGGCATCCCCGACAACGTCGGCGGCCATGCCGTCTTCCGCGAGACGCCCGAGTCGCTGGCCGCAGACCTCTCCCACTTCGCGCGCGACCTCGGAGTCTCAATCGTCGGCGGCTGCTGCGGCACGACGCCCGCGCACATAAAGGCCGTGGTGGAGGCGGTCGGCGGCCTCACGCCGCTCAGGCGCGAGGCGCCGCACGTGCCGGCCTGCTCTTCGCTCTACGTGCAGCAGCCCTACCGCCAGGACACCTCCTTCCTGATCGTCGGCGAGCGCGTCAACGCCTCGGGCTCGAAGAGGATGAGAGACTTGCTGAAGGAAGAGGACTGGGACGGGCTCGTCTCGCTCGCCCGCGAGCAGGAGCGCGAGGGCGCGCACGTCCTCGACGTGAACGTTGACTACGTCGGCCGCGACGGCGTGCGCGACATGCACGAGCTCGCGTCGCGGCTGGTGACGAACGTGCGCGTGCCTCTCATGCTCGACTCGACCGAGTGGGAGAAGATGGAGGCGGGCCTTCAGCACTCGGGCGGCAAGTGCATACTGAACTCGACCAACTACGAGGACGGCGAGCCTCGCTTCCGAAAGGTCATCGGGCTCGCGAAGGAGTACGGCGCGGGCGTCGTCGTCGGCACGATTGACGAGGAGGGGATGGCGCGCGAGGCTGGCAAGAAGTTCGAGATTGCGCGCCGGGCTTACGAGCAGGCCACCGGGGAGCTCGGCTTCCCCGCCTCCGACATCTTCTTCGACCCGCTGGCGCT
>DASPKR010000628.1:0-2146 GCA_035627975.1 Pyrinomonadaceae bacterium
ACGACGGGGACGGCCTGGTGCGGCTTGGCCGATGAGCGCAGGAACGTGACCGTCTCCGGCTCGCCGAGGGAGGCGAGCACGCGGCCGTCGCCGTCAACGGCTATGACGTGGCCCCTGTGGCGCGACTCGACCACGCGGCCGCGGCGGACTTCGACGAGCGGCGCCGCGTGCGGGGCGCCGCCTCCCTCTCTCACATCGCTCAAGAGTTTTACCTGAAGGGGTTTATGCGAAATCGGCGGCAATCTTACCCACGCACGCGCCCGTACCGCAACCCGCCGTCCCCTTAGAAAGCGCGAAGGCCGCTGCCTTTTTCAAGGTCAGCGGCCTTCCTGTCCCGGTCGGGATTAGGTTGTAAGGATTATTCAGTTGTACTGCCCGCGCGACGCGGCCGGGCCGGTGTCGTTGCGCGGGGCCTCGTGCGGGTGAGGACTGTCAGCTTCACGGAGCGGCGGCCGAAGCGCATGGCTTCGCGCGTCGAGGGAACCCAGATGTCAATCTTTCTCCCCCGCACAAGGCCGCCGGTGTCGGCCACAAGGTACTCGCCGCTGTAAGCGCCCGCCTCGATCCGCACGCGCGTCCCGATGGGGAGCACTCGGCGGTCGGCGGCGATGATGCCGCGGGCGACGGGCCGGCCGCTTGCCGTCCGTCCGCGCAGCGCGTAGGCCGTGGCCGTGAACTGCCTCGATGGGCTTTCCACGACCGCCGCCTCGGCGGGCGCGACCGGCCCGGCATTTTCAACCCTGCTTGATTCTTCCTTGAGTTTGGCGCCCGTTTCGTCCCCGTCGGCCGTCTCCGGCCGGGGCGTCGTTACTTCCTGTTGCTGTGTGGCGCCTGTCTGATGACTGTCCTGCGAGGCCACTGCGAGGGCTTCTGCTACCGAAGGCTGCGCATAAAAGAGCAGCGAAGCGGAGAGGACTGCGACGGCCGCGGCCGCGCTCCCCCCCAGAAGGGGTTTACTCATTCGGTTCTCCTCCCGATAGTTTGGGCCTGTTCGGCGGCGCGCGAGTACGGGCGTTCCAATTCCCTTCCTCGACCTCCGGCTCTAGGAGTTGGGAGTCAGCCGGAGTGGGGACCACATCCTTGATGCGGAGCGCCGAAAGGCGAAAGCCAAAAAAGAATGACAAGCGAACTTATCGTCCGCTTGTCACGGCCTAAATATTACCACTTGTTACGAAACTGTGTCCAGCCAACAGAAAGGTGAGACAAGGGGCGGCCGCGGGACCTCAAGCTCCGAGCCCGGCCTTATGGCGCCGGCGCTCCCGCCAGCCACTCGCCCTGATAGACGACCTTGGCCGTGCCCGTGAGGAGGACTTCGCCGTCGTCGCGTCGGAAGACTTCGAGGAGGCCGCCGGGCATGTGGACGCCGACGCGCGGCCCCGTTCGGCCGCCGAGCATGGAGGCCACGGCCGCGGCGCAGGCCCCCGTCCCCGAAGAGAGCGTCTCTCCGGCCCCCCGCTCCCAGACGCGGGCCTCTATGTTCTCGCGGTCTAGGGCGCGCACGAACTCGACGTTCGTGCGCTCGGGGAAAGCCGCGTGGCGCTCTATCTCTCGCCCGAGCCGCCGCCAGTCCGTGCCGTCGAGGTCGTCCACGAAGACGCAGCAGTTCGGGTTGCACATCTGCAAGGCTGTGATGCGGACGGTCTCGCCGCCCGCGAGCGAGAGCGGGAAGTCGCGCACCTCGGCGAGCGGCTCGGGCGTAAGGATTGGGACGGAGGCGCTGTCGAAGCGGGGCCGGCCAATCTCGGCCTCGAAGCGGAATTCGCCCTCGCGGGGGCGCCCGCGCAGGCGGTAGAGCTTCGTCCCGGCCCGCGTGGCGAAGCGCAGCTCCTCGCCCCGCCAGAGCCCCTTGAAATGGAGGCACGCGGCCGCGCAGCGCGAGCCGTTGCCGCTCATGGCGGCCTCGCCGCCGTCCGGGTTAAATATCCGCAGGCGGAAGTCTGCTCCCCCGTCCTCGACCCGCTCGACGACTGCCACGCCGTCCGCGCCCGCCCCGAAATGGCGGTCTCACACGCGCCGCACGAACTCGACGAAGGGGTTAAACTCGCCCAGCCGCTCGAAGCCGCCCCGCCACCCCGCGGGCGCGAGCTCGCCCGCCTCGAACACGAGGTAGTCGTTCCCGTACCCGTGGAACTTGACGAAGCGCATT
>DASPKR010000629.1:0-2849 GCA_035627975.1 Pyrinomonadaceae bacterium
CGTGGCGCCCGAGTTGGTCTCGCTCCTCGGCGGCGCGTACCTCGACGGCCTCCAGCGCGCGGGCGTGGCCGGCTGCGGCAAGCACTTCCCCGGCCTCGGCGGCTCGAAGGTTGACTCGCACCGGCGCCTGCCCGTCATCACTCACACGTGGGATGAGATTTTCGACCGCGACCTCGTCCCCTTCATGGACTTGATGTTCCACCGCCCAGGCGAGCGCATGAAGGCAGTGATGGTGAGCCACGCCGCCTTCCCCGACATGTCGGAGTTCCTGCAGGCGTGGTTCCGCCGCGAGGGTGACGCGCCGACCATCGAGGGCCTGCACCGCTTCCCCGCCACCATTAGCGGCAACGTCTTGATGCGCCTCCTGCGCGTGATACTCAAGTTCGACGGGCTGGTGATTACGGACGACATGGAGATGGGCGCCGTCGTGCAGACGCTCTCGGTAGAGGAGGCTTCTTTGCGGGCGGTCGAGGCCGGCTCCGACATGGTGCTCATCTGCGAGCACGAGTCGAACGTCGTCGCCGCGCGCGACCGCCTCGCCGAGGCCGTCCGCGAAGGCCGTCTGAGCGAGCGTTTCCTCGCCGCCGCCGAGCGCCGTATGGACGCCGTTCTACAGATAGCCGGCGAGCCCGAGCAGTACGACCCCGAGGAGTTCGCCGCCGTCTCGCGCGGCATCGCCCAACTCAAGCAACAGCTCAAGGCGGCCGAGGAGACCGGCGAGTACACGCCTCTCTACGGCACCGAAGGGGGCGGCACGCGCCGCTCATCCAACTTCTGATTGCGGGCTCCCGCAACTCTTCACGGAGGCATCGTGCATCGTCTCTCGATCTCTCTTCTCACGCTGACTCTCTTTCTGACGCCCGCGCTCGCCGCGGGGCAGCGCGCGCGGCAGAGGCGGCCGGCCCGTCAGCGACAGCCGCAGGTCAACCGGCCCGCGCCGCCCCCCGCCCCCGCGCAAGCGGAGGCCGCGCCGCCCGCGCCGAGCCCGAGCCCGAGCCCTACGCCCCCGCTGCCGCCCCCGCGCCTGCGCGCCGAAGACTACCGCGAGCGTGCCGCGCGCATCATCGGCGCGGCGTTGACGAGCGACACCGCGTATCGCCGTCTGTCGTACCTCTCCGACCGCATAGGCCACCGCCTTAGCGGCTCGGAGTCGCTCGAACGGGCGATAGAATGGGCGCTCGCGGAGATGCGGCGCGACGGGCTCGAAGGCGTGCGCGCCGAGAAGGTGATGGTGCCGCACTGGTCTCGCGGCGAGGAGAGCCTTGAGGTGAGGGAGCCGGTCAGGCGCGAGCTTGCGCTCTTAGGTCTTGGCGGTAGCGTCGGCACGCCCGCGGGCGGCTTGACGGCCGAGGCCGTGGTCGTCCGCGGCTTCGACGAGCTCGACGCTTTAGGAGAGCGCGTGCGCGGAAAGGTCGTCGTCTATAACGTGCCGTTCACGACCTACGGCGCGACCGTGCAGTACCGCGGCTCGGGCGCCTCGCGCGCCGCGAAGCACGGCGCGGTCGCGGCGCTCATCCGCTCCGTAACTCCCGTCAGCCTCCAGACGCCGCACACCGGCGCACTCCGGTACGACGAGAAGCAGCCGAAGATTCCGGCCGCCGCCATAACCATCGAGGGCGCCGAGCTTTTGCAGCGCATGCAGGACAGGGGCGAGCGCCCCGTCGTGCGCCTGAAGATGGGCGCGAAGTTTCTGCCGGACGCCGAGTCGGCCAACGTCATAGCGGAGCTACGGGGGTCTGAAAAGCCCGAGGAGGTCGTCGTCGTGAGCGGCCACTTCGACTCCTGGGATGTGGGCCAGGGCGCGCATGACGACGGCGGCGGCTGCATAGTCGCGTGGGAGACCGTGCGGCTCCTGAAGCAGTTGGGCCTGCGGCCGCGCCGGACTATACGCGCCGTGCTCTACACGAACGAGGAGAACGGGCTGCGCGGCGGCAACGCCTACCGAGACGCGCACCGCGCCGAGCTCGCCAACCACGTGCTCGCAATCGAGTCCGATTCGGGCGTCTATCGCGCCACGGGCTTCGGCCTCGACGACGCGGCGCCCCCGCAGGCGCGCGCCGACGTGCGCGAGATAGCACGGCTGCTCGCGGGGATACGCGCCGACAACGTCGCGGCCGACGGCGGCGGCGCAGACATCGGCCCCATCATGCGAGAGGGCGTTCTGGGGATGTCGCTCAACGTGGACGGCACGCACTACTTCGACATACACCACACGCACGCCGACACGATGGACAAGGTTGACCCGCAGGAGCTCGCCTCCTGCGTCGCCGCGATGGCCGTCATGGCCTACGTCGCAGCCGACGCGCCCGAGCGCCTGAAGTAGGCGCGGGGCCGCCGGGCGAAAGACGGGAGGGCCGCTGTATTGAACACAGCGGCCCTCCCGTCTTTCGCCCGGCTAGCGGCGCGCGCGCCTATTTCGTGAATTTGAAGTTGGCGCGGTGGGTGCTGCCGTCCTTAAGCCGCATGACGAACTGGCGGCAAGTCCCCGCCCACGCGGCCCTCGTCTTCCAGAGGTACTTGTAGCGGTTGTTGACCGTGTGGTAGCTCGGCGTGTTCGTCGTGCCTTGCAGCGTCGGCTCGGCGACGGCCGGCTCCTCTGACGAGTCGCAAGCGACCACGCCCGAGACGGGCCAGCCCGGCGTGAAGATGTCGAGCCCCATCCTGCCTCCCAGGCTAAACCAGACGGGGACGCTCGTGCCGGCCTTCACCGTGTTGTAGGTCGGCGGGTTCTCGACGGGCGGGAAGAAGCCCGAGAAGTTGTAGGTGATCGTCACCTTGAAGGAGCACGTGGCGCGGTTGCCGGCAGCGTCCGTAGCCGTGACGCTCACGGTGGTCGTGCCGACGGGGAA
>DASPKR010000630.1:0-7677 GCA_035627975.1 Pyrinomonadaceae bacterium
TCGAAGGTGAGGTAGAGGCCGGCGCCCGCCTGCTCGCCCGCGACCGAGCGCGCGCCGGCATACACTTCGTCGCCGCGCCACGCGCCGTGCGCGGCGGAGGGGCGCGAGAGCTCGGCCGAGAAGTAGAGGGTGTAGGGCGAAGGGTTCCAGCCGCCTATGAAGCTGCCCATGCCCTCTACGCGGTCGGGCGCCACGACGCGCGCGTGGCTCGCGATGGGGCGCTGACGGCGGCCCGCCCCGCCGCCAGTGAAGACGACCGAGCCTGCGTCAATGACTAAATGCGCGCGCGACCGCGCAGGGAAGGTGTAGCGGTGGACGGCGACGAGGCGCGTGGCCGTCAGCTCCGCGCGCACGCCCGGCTTCGTGAGCGTGACGGCGTAGTAGCCGGGCTCGGCCCGCTCGTCACTTTTCGGCGAGGCGAGGTCTTTGGGCCGGGCCTCGCCCGCCTGCGGCGTGACGCGGAAGTTGCCGTACTTGCCCTCGCCGCCCGTCCCGGAAACGTGCGTCTGCGAAAAGCCTATTATGTCCCTGTCAGATTCGTAGCCGTTCGTGGCCCAACTGTTCGGGTCGGGGTTGGGCTCGGTGTCGGGGCTCGGGTTCGCGAAGCCGAAAGGGACTTTAGCGCCGGGGACGGTGTTGCCCCCGCCGTCAACGCCGACGAACGGGTCAACGTAGGTGGCGAGCGGCGCCCCGGCACTAACTTGCGCGAGCGCCTCGCGGAGCGCGGCGGGCTGGAAGGCGAATAGCAGGCACAGGAGGAGCCCAACCCGCGCGCGGATGAAAGTGATGCTCTTTCCCATCACTCGGCGCGCTCGAAGATTATGCGGTAGATGTCGAGGCCGAAGCCCGAAGACTTTTCGTGCTTGCCGACGAGCTTGAACATCACGCGGTTGTCGCCCTCCCTGAGCTCAAGCTCGCCCATCGGAATCTCGCGGCTCTTCCTCCGCTCCGGCGCGTAGAGGTCTGCCGCCTCCCCTACCCCGACCTCGTTTTTGAAGAGCTGGACGACGCCCTGCGCCGGGCCTTCGATTGCCTGAAGCAGCACGCGATACCTTCCGGCCGCAGGCATCTCGCAGACGAAAGAGATGTAGTGAGGGCCGAAGACTTCGCGCCCCTCGGCCCTCAAAGAGAGGTGGCGGAGCTGCTCGCCGCCGACGCGGTCGTCCGCCTTCAGGAGCACGGCGTTCGACCAGGAGAAGGCGTGGACGGGGGTCGTCCAGCCGGGCGTGAAGACTACGCGCGAGGGGTCTGCGACTCGCCTTTCGGCGGCGGGCGGGAGTGTGTGGCCCGCGAGCGGGTTGCGCTCCGCGTAGAGGAAGACGACCGAGGCGTAGTCGGCCGGGAACTTGTTGCCCGAGGGGCCGTGCTCGATGGTCGAGAGAATGTTTCGTCTGAAGGCGTATGCGTCGCCGATGAGGAAGCGGTAGCCGCCCGTGCGGCCGAGGTGGCGCTTGAAGTCGAGGCTGCCGCTCAACGGCAGGGAGACTCGGTCCTCCCAGCGCCCCGGCACGTCGTACCAGCCGCCGTTGAAGAAGTCCTCCGAGCCGGTGCCGTGGACGACGAGCTCGCCGTCAATCGTCGTCTGGTCGTCGCCCTCGAAGAACTCGGGTATGGCGCCCGGCTCGGCGCCCTGAGCCTGTAGGATGAAGCCGACGACGTGGCCGCGCCCCTCGGCCTTGACGAAGGTGTAGGGGCGTCCCTCAATCGTCGGGCGCTCGCGCCGCCAGAGCGCGTAGAGCCTGCCCTCGTCGGGCGCGCGCGCGGCGTTCGTGAACTTGACCTCTCCCTCGACGGGGACGGCCGCGCCGCCGCGCCTCTCAGACACGAGCTCTATCCTCGCCGAACGGTCGAAGGGCATCGGCAGGTAGATGTAGTTCGTCTCATTGGACGTGCCGAGCAGCAGAGACTTCGTGGCCGGCTCGCCCCACGAGTAGCCGAAGAGGTCGCCGACGGGGCAGTTAATCGCCGGCTCTCGCTCGCCGTCCCAGTAGGCCCGGAGCACTATGTCGCGCGCCTTGCCGGCGAAGGCCGAGGCGGGGCCGAGCTTGACGGCGACGACGCGGCCCGGGCGCTGTGACGCGAAGAGCGTCAACGGCCGCCCCGGCGCGAGCGACCCCCTGAAGGCGCGCGAAAGGACTCTCCCCTTGCCCGCCGCGACCGCCGCGCTTATGTCTTCGCCGGGCGAGGCCCAGAGCTTTCGCGCCCTCTCAAGATGCGCCCTGATATCGGCCGGCGGGTCGGCGGCGTAGGACTCTACGCGCGCGCCGGCCGGGTAGGTGGCGTAGTTGATCTGGTAGAAGTAAAACCGCTCGGCGCGCACCACGACCTTGACCGACTCTTTGTAGGGCAGAGGCACGTAGGAGTAAAACCCGCCCGCGCCTATGCCGGCGACGGGGTGCAGGAACGGGTAGCGCTTGCCCGAGAAGAGGTCAGCGAAGGGCAGAGACAGTCGCGGTCGGGCCTCGCCGTCGAAGTAGAACTCTACGATGTCATCGCTCGGCGTGGGCGTCCAGACGCGGTAGATGACGCCCGGCCCCTTGAGGTCTGCGATGACGAGCCCGCCCGGCTCCTTCCGCACGAAAGAGTGAGTGCCGCGGAAGCCGTCGTCGTTACCGCCCGTGCGGTCGTAGCTGGAAACGCTCCCGACCTTGACCGACGAACGGAAGCGCGCGAGCGCGTCGAGCCTGTGCAGCTCTTCGACGCCGGGCGACGGCGGCGCGGCGGCGCGCGGGGCCGGCTGCCGGGCGCGCGCCGCGAAGGCGGCCGACGAGACGATAACGAGCGACGCGAGAATGATTTTCATGCAGAGCTTTTAAAGCGTTTAATACCCTCGCCGCGCCGGCAGGTCAAGCGTTTTCTTCGCCCGGCGCCCGGGCGGCTCAAGGATTCCTCAACCTTCCTGCCTATCCTCCTAACATCCTGAAAAGCTGACAGTTCGCGGCATCGTCCGGGAGGGCGCGCACGCGCGCGGGCCTCTCAAGAAAAACTCAAGCGGCGCCGGGTAAGCTTCGGGCCTACTTAAGACCGCGTGGTCCAAAGACGCTTAAGACAAACGCCCGAGCGGCTTCCGAATAATGTTCTTCCCTTTGAAAGGAGCGACGACGGAGATGGCTAGAAAGACAGTCATCAGGCACCTGCGGGGCCTGCAAAACGTTCGAACCCTCGCGACGATAATACTTTCGGCGCTGACGCTGGCGGTAACACTCGCGCCCCGCGAGGCCCGCGCCCAGGCCCACATACTCGACGTTCACTCGGCCCTGCCCGACATAGACAAGCGTGGAACGACGGCGGTGGCGCCGACGGCCGCGCAGCAGGCGATCGTCTCGGGCATGGGCGCCAAGGTGTCGTGGAACGAGTTCGGGACGCCGAAGACGCTCAGCAAGGACGGCCAGTTCCTCGCTACGGGCCTGCGCGGCGAGACGGCCGTCGCGGCCGCGCGCGCGTGGATCGACGCCAACAAGGCGCTCTACCGGCTCTCCTCCATCGACTCGCTTGAGCTTTACGGCGACTCCAAGATGCCGTACAGCAACGGCCACGCCGTGCACTTCAAGCAGACCTTCGGCGGCCTGACGGCCGCGCAGGGCGGGCTAATCACGGTCGGCATCACGGGCACGCCCGAGGCCGGCTGGAAGGTCGCCTACGTCTCCTCCTCGCTCACGGGCGACACGGGCCTCTCGGGCTCGGCGCGCCTCTCGCCCCAGGAGGCGTGGGTCCGCGCCGCCACCGACCTCGGCCGCCTGGCCTCGCTCGCCGGCATCACGGCCGTCGCGGCCGAGCGCGAGTGGACGACCTTCAGGGTCGAGGGCTTTAACGACGTGCAGCGCGTGCGCCTCGTCGCCGTCCCGACGCCGGGGAACGGCGTCCGGCCCGCGTTCGAGACGCTAGTGCTCGACAACAAGGGCGGCGAGCTCATCGGCTACAAGTACATGATCGACGCCGAGACGGGCGCCGTGCTGCTGCGCGAGAACCTCGTGCACCAGCTCGCGCAGGAAGTCCCGTCGCAGCAGACGACGCCGTTCAACGGCGCCTACGACGTACAGGGGACGGTGCCGAACCGCACCGGCACCTGCGGCTCGCACGACTTCAACGTCCCGGCCGGCCAGAGGACGCTCGTCGCGGCCGCGCACGCCACCGTCGCCGCCAACGACATCTTCATTGACATCTTCTACCAGGGCCAGATGGTCGCGCATCAGGACACGGGCACGAGCCCCGAGGGCGTGACCTACGCGCCCGCCGACGGCGTTCCCGCCGGCACCTACACCGTGAAGGTCTGCCCGTACCTGGGGAGCCTGCCTGGCGCCGGCCCCGCCCCGCACGCGCAGCCCTACAGCTACACCGGCGCGTTCACTTACACCACGCAGAACACGAACCCGCCGTCGCTCTACCCGCCGAAGTGGAAGGTCTTCCCGGCGAGCCCTCTGCCGCCGGAGCTGAGCGGCTACCCGTGGAACGTCCCCGACACCGACATTCGCAAGCTCTGGTGCTGGGAGTCGGTCGTCAACGGCGTGGCCGTGCCGGGCTGCGAGGACGCGGTCAAGAATCTGGCCTCGCGCACGCCCTGGGACTACGACCCGAACCTGAACGCGCCGACCTTCACGACGCGCGGCAACAACGCCATATCGTCCGAGTCGTGGACGGGGCCGCTCTCGCCGGGCGCCTTCGGCCACATGCCGGCCAGCCCGAGCCGCGACTACACCTTCCAGTGGACTAACGACTGGTACAAGAGCCGCTGCAACCCGACGAACTTCGTCCCCGGCGTCTCGAACGACATCTCGGCGGCGGTCACGAACCTCTTCGCCATGCACAACCGCATGCACGACTGGGCGTACAACCTCGGGTTCACCGAGGAGAACTGGAACGCGCAGCAGAGCAACTTCGGCAACGGCGGCTTGGGCGGCGACCCCATCCTCGGCCAGTCGCAGGCGGGCGGCATGGACGGCGGCTACCCGGCCTACCTCGGCCGCGACAACGCGAACATGAGGACGCTGCCGGACGGCGTCCCCTCCATCACGAACATGTACCTGTGGCAGCCCATACGCGGCTCCTTCTACGCGCCGTGCGTTGACGGCGACTACGACATGTCGGTCATCGGCCACGAGTACGGCCACATGATCGAGAACCGCATGATAGGCAAGGGCGCCAACCGCAGCGGCCACCACGCCGGCGCGATGGGCGAGTCCAACGGCGACTTGAACGGCGTCGAGATTCTCAACGAGTACGGCTTCGTCCCCGTCGCCGACGAGAACCCCTTCACCATGGGCGCCTTCGCCACCGGCGACAAGAGGCGCGGCATCCGCAACTACGCGATGAACCAGAGCCCGCTCAACTTCAGCAACATGGGCTACGACCCGTTCTTCGCCTCCGGCGGGACGCCCGTCCACGCCGACGGCGAGATTTGGAGCGCCACGAACTTCGACATCAGGCAGGCGCTCGTCGAGAAGTACAACGCGACGCACCCGGCCTCGGACGCCGCCATGCAGCGCCAGTGCGCCGACGGCAAGAAGGCGCCCGAGGACTGCCCCGGCAACCGCCGCTGGGTTCAGATAATGTACGACGCCTACCTGCTGATGCCGACCGCGCCCACGATGCTTCAGGCGCGCGACGCCTACCTCGCGGCCGACATGATGCGCTTCGGCGGCGCCAACCAGGACGAGCTGTGGCTGGCGTTCGCGCGGCGCGGCTTCGGCGCCGGCGCGGCCACCTCGAACGCCCACGCGTCGAGCGACACCGACCCGAAGCCGGACTTCGCCTCGCCCCGCCACGATAACGCGACCGTCACCTTCA
Source organism: Pyrinomonadaceae bacterium (assembly GCA_035627975.1). Classification (GTDB taxonomy): domain Bacteria; phylum Acidobacteriota; class Blastocatellia; order Pyrinomonadales; family Pyrinomonadaceae; genus QHXN01. The sequence continues at coordinate 5,785 of DASPKR010000630.1, forward strand.
AGGCCGTCGCGCAGGACGAGGGCAGCACCCCGGTAACGGGCGCTCGCATATTCGTCGGCCACTACGAGGCGCGCGTCTCGCCCGTCGCCGACACCAACCCGCAGACGAACGCCACGGGCGCCGGCGTCAACAACCTCGACGACGTGGCGCAGTTCGTCCCCGGCACCTACGAGTTCGTGGTGCACGCGCCCGGCTACGGCCACTTCCGCTTCACGCGGAGGTTCACTGCCGGCTCGTCGCACCAGGTGACCATCTCGATGCCGACGAACCTCGCGTCCACGACGAAGGGCGCGACGGCAGCAGGCGGCGGCAACGTCGCCGCCATGATTGACGACACCGAGACGACCACGTGGACCGCGCCCGGCACGCCCTCGGCGCAGCAGGTAACGGTTGACCTCGCGGGCACGGCCCCGAAGACCATCAACCGCGTGCAGGTCAGCTCTATGATCCAGCACGGCCAGAACCGCTTCACGGCGCTAAGGCAGTTCCGCGTTGACGTCTCGACCGACGGCACGAACTTCACGCCGGCTTACACGAGCCCGGCCGACGCCTTCCCCGGCAGCTCGCCGCGGCCCGGCGTCCCTGACATGATCGTCCGCTCCTTCTCGTTCCCGGCGGTGCAGGCGACGCACGCCCGCCTCGTCGTGCTCCACACCCAGTGCACGGGCCAGACGCAGTTCCACGGCGTGCAGGACAACGACCCGCTCAACGCGACCGACTGCCGCGGCGAGGGCGAGCCGGCCGGCACCGACCCGGCCGGGCCTTCGGGCCAGACGGGCGCGGCGCAGAACACGAACACGCGCGCGGCCGAGTTCCAGGTCTTCGAGTCCGAGGGCTTTGCGGCCGCGGGCGACCGCGTCACCGACCTCAACATCAGCACGCTCGTGAACGGCTGCGTGCCCGAGTTACAGGGCAAGGTGACGCTCGACGGCCCGGCGCCCGCCGGCGGCACGGTCGTCACCATCACGGAGAACCACCCGGCGGCCGAGTTCCCGACGACCGTCCTGGTGCCTGAAGGCCATACCAGCAGGAGCTTCAAGTTCACCGTGTCGCCCGTCACCACGGTCACCAAGGGCGACGTGACGGCGACCGCGGGCGGGGGGACGATCACCCGCACGCTGACGGTCCGGCCGATACGCGTGGACACGCTCACGCTCAACCCGAACCGCGTGAAGGGCGGCAACTCGTCCACCGGGACGGTCACGCTCGAATGCGGCGCGGCGCCCGGCGACATCACGGTCGCGCTCGAAAGCAGCGCGCCGTCGGTCGCCTCCGTACCGGCGTCGGTCGTCATCCCGGCCGGCAGCCAGTCGGCCACCTTCACCATAACGACCAAGCCCGTGAACGCGGCGAAGACCATAGGGATCAAGGCGACGGCGGGCGGTCTGACCATAAGCTCGCCCCTCGTGGTTGAACCGTAACGGGGCGCCCCAAGACAGGGGCCGCCCCCGGGCGAGACTTGAATCTCGCCCGGGGGCGGCCCCTCACACTTATAACCCTTCAACGAACTTCTAGGAAACGACAATGAGACTCCGAAGGTCATACCGCCGCGCGTCGCTCGCGGCGATGATGGCGGTGCTCTTCGCCGCCGCGCTCATGAACGCCGGCAGCGGCTCGACGCAGACGGTGGCGCGCGACCTGTGGCGCGACATAGCCGAAGGCTCGATACTCGGCGCGGGCGCGCGCGTCGTCGTCCCCGAGGCTTACAGGACTGTGCGGCTCGACGGCGGCGCGCTCTCCGAGGTGCTCTCGGCGGCGCCGCTGGAGTTCACGGCCGCGGCGCGGCAGTCGCAGGCCGTCCTGTCGGTGCCGATGCCGGACGGTTCCTTCAGCCGTTTCCGCGTAGAGGAGTCGCCGATAATGGAGCCGGCGCTGGCCGCCAAGCACCCGGAG
>DASPKR010000631.1:0-12508 GCA_035627975.1 Pyrinomonadaceae bacterium
TGCGCCGCGCTCGCGCTCTCGGCCGCGAGCGCGCAGCTCGCCTCACCCTTCGTGTGGACGGCCGAGACCGCGACGCGCATGATGGCCGGGGGCGTCAAGCCGTTCGCCTCCGCGGGCGTCGCTGGCCTGCGACTGCCCGAGTACTCCGGCGCGGCCGCGGCCGTCTATGCCCTCTACTTCGTGCCGCTCATCGTCATCGCACGCGCCCTGCTCGACTGGCGGCCCGTAGGAGACGGCCCGCCTATCAAGAACGAAAGACCGGGGCGCGCTCTCAAGCTCGCTTCAGTCGCCCTCATCATCATGCTCGTCGTGATCATCGCGCACCCTTCGAGCGCGGGCGGGAGCGGCGGCAGGCTGCGCGTTGACTTCCTCGACGTGGGTCAGGGTGACGCCGCGCTGATTACGACGCCCGACGGCACGACCCTGCTCGTTGACGGCGGCGGCCGCCCGCGCTTCGCAGGCGATGGCGACGGCGAGGCTTTCGAGCCAGACCGCCGGGGCGTGGGAGATAGCGTCGTCTCTGAATATCTTTGGTGGCGCGGCCTCGCGCGCGTCAACTACCTCTTCGCCACGCACGCCGACGCCGACCACGCCGAGGGCCTCGGCGACGTTGCGCGCAACTTCGGCGTCGGCGCAGCCTTCGTCGCGCGCGCGCCGGCGGGCGACGAGGAACTCGCGCGCTTCACTTCCGCCCTGCGCGAGGCGGGCGTGCCAGCTTACCTCGTCGGCCGCGGCGACCGCCTTCGCCTGGGCGGCGTCACAATCGAAGCCCTCTGGCCTCCGCCCGTCACGGCCGAAAGCGCCCGTGGGCTGCCCTACCGCAACGACGACTCGCTCGTCCTGCGCGTGAGCTTCGGCCGCAGGCGCATACTCCTCACCGGCGACATAGAGACCGCGGCCGAGCGCGCGCTCGTGGCCGCGCGTGACGCGCTCGACAGCGACGCCCTCAAGGTCGCCCACCACGGGAGCCGCACTTCCACGACCGAAGCCTTCCTTAACGCCGTGCGCCCCTCGCTCGCCGTCATCTCCGTCGGGACGGATTCGCCGCACGGCCACCCGCACACGTCAGTCACAGAGCGCCTCCGAGCCGCGGGCGTCCCCTTCCTGACGACGGGCGAGCGCGGCACGATAACCGTCTCGACCGACGGCGAAGACCTCCGCGTCGAGACGTTCGTCAGGTGAGCCGCGGCGGGCGGCTAACATTTTCTTTCCTACCCGAGCCGGTTTTCTGTACTATCCGGGAATGACAGAGAGAAGCGTTGAGGACGTTTCGCCCTCTTACGACCGGCGGCCGTGGGGCTCGTTCACGGTGCTCGACGAGGGGCGAACCTACAAGGTGAAGCGTATAGAGGTGCTCGCGGGCAAGCGCCTGAGCTACCAGCGCCACGCGCGACGCGCCGAGCACTGGATGGTCGTCGAAGGCGAGGCGCGCGTCACGCTCGACGGCGAAGACATTCTCCTGCGCGTCGGCGAGACCGTTGACATCCCCGTCGGCACGGCGCACCGCATAGGCAACGCGGGTCCCGACGCCCTCGTCTTCATCGAAATCCAGCGCGGCGATTACCTCGGCGAGGACGACATCACGCGCCTCGAAGACGACTTCGGGCGGATAGAAGAAGCCAGGGGCTAGGGACTGGAGGCTAGTAGAAGACTTGTTTTTAAGCTAGCCTCCAGTCTCTAGCCCCTGTCCCGTCATTCCGCGAGCAGGACGCGAACGTCGCGGACGTTCGTCCCCGTGGGGCCTGTGACGACGGCGTCGCCGAGCGAGTCGAAGAAGGAATAGGCGTCGCTCTCAAGTAAATGGGTTGCGGCGTCGAGGCCGCGCAGGCGCGCGCGGACGAGCGTGGTCGAGTCGGCGAGGGCGCCTGCCGCGGGGCTGTTGCCATCAACGCCGTCCGTCCCGGCGCAGAGCGCGACGACGCCTTTCGGCTTCGCGCCCCCCGCCCGCCCCGCCGAAAGTCTCTCGAACTCGAAGGCGCACCTGAGCGCCGTCTCGGAGTTGCGGCCACCGCGCCCGCCGCCGCGCACGGGGCAGGCGAACTCCCCGCCCGACACGATGCAGACCGCCCCACCTCCCTCCCTCTCGTAAAGCTCAAAGAGCCTCGAAGCAAGAAGCGCCGCGCCTTCGCCGACCTCCTGCTCCTCAACGTCAAACGCAGTCTCGACGACGAAGCCGCGCTCGCGCGCCGACTCGGCCGCGGCCTCGCACGCGGCGCGGTTGTCGAGTAGGACGAAGTGGCGGCGCGTTGCGGCCATGTCAGACGCGGGCTCAACAGCGTCTCTTTCGTCTTCGATTGCGCTTAGGGCGCGCGGGGGTAGTCGCGCGGCGAGGCCGTAGCGGCCGACGACCTCGGCGGCGCGCGGCGAGCCGGGCGGTGGTCGAAGCGTCGGCCCCGAGGCCACGTCCGACTCGCGGCCCGCGCCCGTGTCGGAGATTATCAGCGTCAACTGCTTGGCCCCCGGCGCGAGCGCGGCGAGGCGCCCGCCCTTCACGGCCGAGAGGGCGCGCCGCACGGCGTTGACCTCCGTGATGCCTGCCCCGCACGAGATGAGAACGCGGTTGGCATCGCGCAGGTCTTCGAGCGTCAGCCGCCCGTCGCGCGGCCACTCCAACATCGCCGAGCCGCCGCCGGAGACCAGGAAGACGACGGGCGAGCGGGAGGCGTCTGCCTCGCGCAGAAGCTCGAAGGCCGCGCGCGCGGCTTCCAAACTTTCCTCGTTCGGCAGCGGGTGGCCGCCCTCGAATCGTTGCCAGCGCGCTGAGAGGGCCGCGCCGCGCGACGGCGAAGAGATGACGCCGCGGGCAAGTCTTTCGCCGAGACGCTCTTCGAGCGCCGAGGCCATTGCTGCCGCCGCCTTGCCGATTGCCACCGAGTAGATTTTCGCCGAGGGCTCGCCGAAGTCGAGGAGTCGGGAGGAGACGAGGACGGCCTCTCGCGCGTCAACGCGGCGGAGCACGTCGCCGAAGATTTCCAGCGCGGCGCGGCGAAGCCCCTCAGTCCCCATCGCGCGAACCCCTCACTCCGCCGTCACGCGCGCGCGAAGCGCGAGGAAGCGCCGCTCGCTTATGCCGCGAACCATCATCAGGTGCTCGGCGCGGCGGAAGGGGCCGTGGCGCTCCCGGTGCTCTACGATGCGCGCGGCGAGCGCAGGCCCTATGCCGGGCAGTCGCTCAAGCTCTTCGCGCGTGGCGCGGTTGATGTTGATGAGATGAGCGCCGTCCGGAACGGATGAGGCTGCGTGAGTGGCGGCAGCGGGCGCGTGGCGGCGTGGCAATTTGACGCAAGATGCGGCGCCGGCCGCGACCGCGCAGCACATGATGATACGCGCGCAGGTCTTAGTGAGAAGCGGGCGTGACACGGCCGGAAGCCTCACTCACAAACATTTCGTCAACTATGCCGCGCTCGTGTGCAAAATGCTAGAAGTCTAAAATTTTCAGAAACTTGTAACGCCGGAAAGCCGGTTATCCACAGAGTTTTCCACAGTTTCTGTGGAAAACTTGTCGAAAGCATGTCGTCAAAAAGTATTGAGACGGAGTAAAAATTAACACCAACGAGCGGCCGATCAGCACTCATCAATGACCGCCGTCACCGACAGCCTGTGACCGTCTCCCGCTTCAGTAATCTGCCTCCTCCTCGACGCTGTCCCACTGCGCGACGGTCTCGTATGCGCGGCCGAGGACGGGGCGCGGGCGGGCGCCGTCGGCTTGGCCTATGAAGCCTTCGCGCTCGAGGCCGTCGAGGATGGCGGCGGCGCGGCCGTAGCCTATGCGCAGTCGCCGCTGAAGCACCGAGGTCGAGGCGCGCTTCATCTCGCAGCAGATGCGCAAGGCGGGCTCGAACAGCTCGTCGCGCTCGCCGCCCGCGCCGTCCGCCCCCGCGGCCTCCTCCTCCGACTGCGTGATGGTCTCGTCATAGACGGGCTCGCCGCCCTGAGCCTTGATGTGCGCGACGACGCGCGAAACTTCCGACTCGTCCAGGTAAGCGCCGTGGACGCGCACGAGCCGGGAGGTGCCGGGCGGCAGGAAGAGCATGTCGCCTCGGCCCAAGAGCTGCTCGGCGCCGTTCGAGTCAATGATGGTGCGCGAGTCAACCTTCGAGGAGACTCGGAAGGCTATGCGCGACGGGAAGTTCGCCTTTATCAGGCCGGTGATAACGTCAACGCTCGGGCGCTGCGTGGCGAGCACGAGGTGAATGCCGACGGCGCGCGCCATCTGCGCGAGGCGCGTGATGGCCTCCTCAACGTCGGAGCCGCAGGTCATCATCAGGTCGGCCAACTCGTCAATGATGATGACGATGTAGGGGAGCGTCTTGTGCGGGTTGCCTTCGTCGTCGAAGTCGAGGACGTTGTTGCGGCGCTCGACCTCCGTGTTGTAGCCGTCAATGTTTCGCACGCCCCACTGCGCGAGCTGCTTGTAACGCTGCTCCATCTGCGAGACGGCCCACTTCAGCGCGTTCGCGGCCTTCTTGGGCTCGGTAATGATGGGCGTCGCCAGGTGCGGGATGTCCGCGTAGAGCCCGAGCTCCAAACGCTTCGGGTCAATCATGATGAACTTCACCTCGTCGGGCCGGGCTTTGTAGAGAATCGAGATGACGAGTGAGTTCAAGCAGACCGACTTGCCCGTGCCAGTCGCGCCGGCTATGAGCAGGTGCGGCATGCGCGTCAGGTCGGCCGCGTAGTTTAGGCCGTCAATCGTCTTGCCGAGCGCGATTGTGAGCTTCGACTCCGACTCGCGGAACTGGCGTGATTCGAGAACCTCGCGCAGGAAGATGGTCTCGCGCTCGGGGTTGGGGACTTCGATGCCGACGTGCGGCTTGCCGGGTAGGCGGTCTATGCGGACGCTCTCGGCTTCGAGCGCGATGCAGAGGTCGTCAACGAGCCCCGTCACGCGCGAATATTTGACGCCGGGGTCGGGCTTGAACTCGTAAGTGGTGACGACGGGGCCGGGGCAGATGTGCTTTATCTGGCCGGTGACGTTGAACTCCTTGCACTTCTCGGCGACTCGCTGCGCGATCTGCAAAAGCTCCTCGTCGGCCTGCTCGCGGCGCGGCGGCGCGGCGTTGAGGAAGTCCAGGGCGGGGAACTTGTAGTCGAGCATCGCTGCGACGGCGCTCACCTCCGCGCGCTGCGCGGCCGTTGGCGCGGCTCGGCGCTGCGGGCGGGGCGCGACCGCGGCGGCGGAGTCATCAAGGACGGCGTCGTCGTCATCAAACTCGGTGCGGACGACGGCAGCGGTGCGCAGCATGTCGGACACGTCGGCCGCGTCGCGCGAAGGCTCTTCGGCCGCGACGGCGCGCGGAGTGTGGGCACGTTTGGCTCCGGCCGATTGAGTGTCGGCGACCTGCTCCGGGTTCGTGACTACGCGGGTCTGTGTGGGGCCGTCGGCCGAGGGCTGCACGATGATTGATGCTAGCTCGGCCTCTGCCTCGGCGAGCCGGGCGCGAAGCTCATCTTCGCGAGAGAGCGTGCCGGCGGTGGCGGCAGCGCGCCTGATGGCCGACTGCGCCGAGCCCGTCTGAACTTTCGCGCCGGCATTGCCCGCGATGGTCGGCGGCGACTGAGCGCCTTCGCCATCGCCCGCGGCAGTTGGTGAGAGCGCCGCGAGCGAGCGTGCCTCGGCCTCTTCCTGCTCGCGCGCAGCGCGGGCCTCTCGCCGCGCCTCGGCGCGGGCCGCAGCCTGCTCGCGTCGCGCCGTCTGCCAGGCGCGGAAGCGCTCGACAGTGCGGCGGAAGAATCCCTTCGGGTTTGCGAGCGCCGCCGACACGCGCTCGTATGCGTTGACGAAGGAGAAATTGGTGGCGAGCAGCAGGCCGACGGCCGCGGCGGCCGCGAGCAGCACGGTCGCGCCCACCGTGTTGAGCGCGCCTCGAAGGGTGCCGGCGACGAGCACGCCGACGAAGCCACCGGCGTTGAAGCTGCGGTCAACGAGCGGCTCCGTGAAGTAGAGCGCGGAGAGCGCTGCGATGGAGAGCATTATGGCCGCCAAGCCTATGACGCGCGTGAGCGGCGCGTGGATGCGGCGCGTGCGGAAGCGGCGCCAGGCGGCCGCCGTCAGGAGCAGCGGCAGAAGCACGGCCGCGAGCCCGAAGAACTGAAAGAGCGCGGCGGCGACGTTGGCGCCGGCGAGGCCCGTCCAGTTGCGCGCGCCGCCCTCGGCCGCGGCGCTCCAGGAGGGGTCGTTCGGGCTGTAAGAGACGAGGCAGAGCGCGAGCAGGGCGCTCGACGCGAAGAGCGCGATGGCGATTATCTCGTTGCGCCGAGTGTTGCGCGGGGCGACGGCGCCGCCCGACGGCCTCGTCCGAACTTCGGTCTGTGCAGTTGCCATAAGCCTCCACTTTTACGCCGCGCGGCGCGAGAGCAGGTACGCCTTGATGAAGTGGTCGAGGTCGCCGGCGAGCACGGAGTCAACGTCGCCGCGCTCGAACTTGGTGCGCGCGTCTTTGACTAAACGGTAGGGCGCGAGCACGTAGTTGCGTATCTGCGAGCCGAAGGAGATGTCGGACTTCGCCGCCTCGAGCGCGGCCGTCTCGGCGCGCCGCTTCTCAAGCTCCAACTCGTATAGCCGCGAGCGTAAGACCTGCATCGCCACGGCGCGATTCTGGTGCTGCGAGCGTTGGTTCTGGCAGGCGACGACGATCCCCGTGGGCAGGTGCGTGATGCGCACCGCGGAGTCGGTCGTATTGATATGCTGCCCGCCCGCGCCCGTCGAGCGGTAGGTGTCCACCCTCAAGTCCTTCTCGTTAATCTCGACCTCGATGTTCTCGTCAATCTCGGGCGAGACGAAGAGCGAAGCGAAGCTCGTGTGGCGGCGCGCGGCCTGGTCGAAGGGAGAGATGCGCACGAGTCGGTGGACGCCGGCCTCGGCCGAAAGCAGCCCGTAGGCGTACTCGCCCTCGACGCGGAACGTGACGCTCTTCAGGCCCGCCTCCTCTCCCGGCTGGTACTCGATGATCTCCGTCTTAAACCCCCGCTTCTCGGCCCACTTCAGATACATCTTCAAAAGCATCTCGGCCCAGTCCTGCGACTCCGTGCCGCCCGCGCCGGGGTGTATTGTGCAGATGGCGTTGCGCGCGTCGTTCTCGCCCGAGAGCAGCATCTCTGTCTCGGCCTGCGAGACTTCGTGCCCCATGCGCTCTATGAGCTGGCGGAACTCGCGCGCGCTCTCCTCGTCCTCCTCCGCGAACTCGAAGAGCACGGAGGCGTCGGCGACGGCCGACTCGAAACCCTCCTGCCGCTTTATGACTCGCTCCAGACGGCTGCGCTCCTGCAAGAGCTTCTGCGCGCCCTCCTGGTCGCTCCAGAAGTCGGGCTCCGAGGCGCGCGATTCGAGCCTTGAGAGCTCCTCGCGCTTGGCGGCTACATCAAAGAAACCTCCCGAGCTGCTCGACGCGCGTGCGCAGCTCTTCGAAGCTGGTTCTCAAGTCCTGTAACGTTAAAGTCTCAATCATCCCTTTCAACTTCCCCTCGCGAATGGTTCTCTTAAGCGACCGCGCCCCGCGAACGTCGCAGCGAGCGTGAGCAGCGATAGTGACGCGCAGGCCACGGCAAAAAGGTCGCCGTGCCTCACGTAGAAGGTGCGCGAGCCGTCGGAGCGCGCGACCGGCCATGCTTGCACGGCCTGCCGGTTCTTCTCGACCTCTTCCAGCACTTCGCCGCGCGGCGATATGCGCGCCGTTATCCCTGTGTTCGTAACGCGCAGGACGGGCCGGGCGGTCTCGGCGGCGCGGAAGACCGCGTTCGCCATGTGCTGGCGCAGGACGGCCGTGTCGCCCTGGTATGCGTCGTTCGTGATTTCAATCAGCACGTCGGCGCCGCCCTCGACGAAGCGGCGCGTGATGTGAGGGTAGGCCGACTCGAGGCAGATGAATACGCCCGCCTTCACCCCGCCCTCGCCTCCCCCGAGCGACATGACGGTGTAGCTCGCGCCGGGGGTGAACTCGCCGACTACGCCGCGCACGCCCTCCGCGAAGGGCAGCCAGCGCGGCAGCGGCACGTACTCGCCGAACGGCATCAGGCGAATCTTATCATACTGAAAGGCGAGCCGGCCCTCTTCATTTACGAGCACCGCGGCGTTGAAGCCGCCTTCGTCGGGCGCGGGCTCGAGCGAGTTGAAGAGGAGCGCTGCCCTGTGCTCGCGCGCGAACGCGGCGACGCGCTCGCGGAAGGCCGAGTCGCGCGCGTACCTGAAGTTCATGGGCGACTCGGGCCAGACGACGACGCGCGGCAGCGCGGAGAGAGGGCCGCGCCCGGCGTCCAGGGAGAGCACGGCCGCGCGGCTCATCTCGAAGTGGCGCTCGGAGAGCGCGCGGTACTCGCTCACGGGCCGGTCGAAGTCCGGCAGCACGTTCGGCTGCACGGCGACGACTACGACGGAAGGCTCTTCAGCCTCTCCGCGCGGAGCGCTCACGTTGGCTGATACGAAGGCCGCGGCGACGAGGGCGACGGCCGCGAGCGAGACGGCGAGCGAGCGCGCGCCGCGCCTGAGCAGCGCGTAGGCGAGCGTGACGTTAACGGCCACGACTAAGAAGCCGACGGCATAGACCCCGCCGAAGCGCGCGGGCTGTACGAGCCGGGAGACGAACGCCTGCGAGTAGCCGAGCGCGTTCCAGAGCTGGCCTATCGCTCCGAGCCGCGCCCACTCAGCCGCCGCCCACAGCGCCGGCGCCGCCCACACGGCGGCCGCCCCCCAACGCGCGCACAGCCGCGAGAGCCCGAGCGCGAACAGGGCGGGGAAGAAGCCCGCGGCGACCGTGACGGGAAGCAGGAGCGGGTAGGCGAGCCAGGCTGGGAAGCCCGCGTAGCGCGTCATCGGAACGGTCAGCCAGTAACACGACGCGTAGAAGAAGAGTGTGCCGGCGAGCCAGCCCGACAGGAGCGACGGCACCGCGCGCGGCCTGCGCGCGACGGCGACGACGAGCGGCACAAGCGCCACCCAAGCGAGCGGCCAAAGGTCGAAGTCCGGGAAGGAGAGCGTGAGCAGCAGCGCTGTCAAGGTCGCGAGGCCGGCTTCCGCGAGCGTCGGCGACTCGGAGCGCGCGCGCGCAGTAAGCCTGTTCAAGCGCCCGCGCGCATGCCCGGTCGCACTCTCTGAACCCCTTGCCGGCACGCGCGCGAGTTTAACAGAAGCGGCCTCGGCCGGCCCGGCCAAAAAAATTTTCAGGGCTGCGGAAAATTGCCCGCGGCTGCGGCAAATCGTCGCCCCTTTTGACGTAAAGCGTCACCGGCCCGGTGACAAATTTTGTCGGGATGACGGCCCGGCGGCACGGCGCGCGGTCGCCCCGAAGCGACGCGGGCAGTTGCGCAAGACGGCGGCGAGCACAGGAAATTCGTTAAAGGTGGCGAGAAAAAAGCCCCAAAAGCGGGAGAACCCGGCCAGGGCGGCCAGGTTCCTGAAAGGTAGGGGAAGTTGGTTGGGTCGCTCGGCGGGCGGCTGGCGTAGCGGCAGGCCACGCTCAGAGAAGTGATGGCGGCGGGGTCACGGTTCAACTTCTTCCGTGCTTGCCGACCACGATAAAAGCACTTCGCGTGCCACGAACGAGCGACTTTCAGAAACCACTTAGCGGCGTCTTCAGGAACCGGCTTCGGGGCCGTCCGCCGCGGGCTCGACTTCGAGGGCGCAGCCGCTCGCGCCGACGACCCTCACGCGGCCGCGGCTCAAGCCGCCGCCCCCGCGCAGGCGGGCGGGCCAGAGCTCGCCTTCAACTAAAACGAAACCTTCCGGCGCCAACTCCCGCACGACCGACCCCGCTCGCCCCAGGAGGCGCACGGGCGCTCGCGAAGACTTCCTGTGCCTCGAACTGAGCGCGACGTAGGCGAGGAGCGAGAGCGCGGCGGCGCAGAGAACTGCGAGCGTGAAGGCGAGCGCTCTCATAAGGGGACGGAAGGAAAGCAACGGAGGTTGATGAAAGCAGCGCTTTCATCAACCTCCCCGGCGGAAGGCCCGCGCCGCTACTTGATGCCTACCTGTAGCTGGCGCTGTAGTGCGAGCGCCTCCTGGTTGTTCGGGTCAATCTGCATGGCGCTGTGCGCGTAGGCCGTTGCCTGCGCCCGGTCGCCGCGCTCGAGGAAGATGCGCCCCAAGAGTATGTGCGCGTCTATGAGCTTGCGCTCGGTGTCCCAGAAGATGGAGGTCTTGAGCTGGTTGATGGCGGAGGCCAGCTCGCCGCGGCGCTGGTATATGCGCCCGGTCAGGAGGTAAGCCTCCGCGTTCATCGGCTCGACGCGCACTACGTCACGAAGCTCCGTGAGAGCCTCGTCGTCTCGGCCGGCCGCGTAGAGCTCGCGCGCCTTCGCGAGCAAGTCCTGCGCGCCCGCGTCGGCGACGCTGTCGGGCGGCGGCTCGGCGACGTGCAGAATCTCTGCGCGGTTTAAGTCGCCGCGCATGCGCAGCCCGATTAGCGAGAAGGTCTGCGACTGCTGCCACTCTAGCTGCGCCTTAGCGTAGCCGGGGTAGAGCTTGCGCACGTCGTTGTCGTACCTGGCGGCCTCATCCGCCTGGCCCGCCTTCTCCAGCATCTTGGCGAGGATGAAGAGCGCCTCGGGGTCGCGCGAGTTCTCCTTGACGGCCTCCGTGAGCTCGCGCGCAGCCTCTGCGTGCTTGCCGGAGAGCATGAGCGCGTAGGCGTAGTTGAAGCGGACCATCGCGTCCTCGGGGGCCGACTCGACGGCGCGGCTCAGGACGTTCGTGGCCTGCGCGAGCAGCGCCTCGCGCTTCGAGGCGTTCTTCTCCGAACGGGCTATCTGCGTGGCGAGCGCGCCGGCGTTGTTGTAGATGCTCGTGAGCGGCATGTCGCTCGTGAGCGGGAGCAGGGTGTCGAGCGCCGTCTGCGTCTCGCCGAGGCGCCAGTAGCTCAAGGCCGCGTAGAAGGCGGCCTCGGCGTAGTGCGGGTCGCGCTTCTGCAGGGCGGAGAAGTGCTCGGCAGCCTTCTTGTAGTCGCCCTGCGAGTAGGCGAGGTGGCCCAGCTCGAAGGCGGCCTGCTTATAGACGGAGCCGGGGTTGGCCTTCGCGTACTCGAGCATGGCGTTCGTGAGGTAGGCCGACTTCTTCTCGCGGTCGTCGGTCATCGTCGCCTTGACGAGCGCCTCGAAGGCCTTCGGCGGGACTTTAGTCGCCTGCTCGATTATGAGGTTCTGCGAGAAGGGGAGCTTGTCGTCCTGCTCGTAGAGAATCTGGTAGGCGAGCTTGCCCTGCACGGTCTGAAGGTTTATGAGGGCGTCGCCGTAGAAGAACTCGTGCGTGGCCCATCGCCCGTCCGGCATCTGCTTGCCGGATATGCGCCCCTCGGCGACGCGCACGAGCCGCGCCGAGCCGCGGACTTCGGCCGGGGACTTCTCGTCGCGCGGGGGGCTCACTTCATACGTGCCGAGCACGATGAGCGAGGCGCCGGCCTCGCGCGCGAGCTTGATGGCGGTGGCGCGCGAGGGGATGACGGTGAGCGGCAGGCGCAGGCGCTGGTAGGCCAGCTCGCGCGCGTCAGGCGAGACCACGCGAAGGCCGTGCGCGCCGAGCAGCTCGGAGAGCGAGTCGGCGAAGCTCTCGCCCACCCAGTTGAACTCCCTCTGCCCCGAAGTGTTCTCGAAGGGCAGGACGAGCACCGTGTCCGTCACGCCCTGCGCCGCCGCGGCGCGCGCCGTGAGCGCGGCCGCCGCGGCGGCCGCGAGCAATAGAACTGCTAGTCGTTTTAACATCACTTAAGAGCCTTGTGAGGCAATATTGTAGCGGTTAGCGCGGGCGCCCACAAGCCGACATAACCTCCGCCATTTCAGGCAGATAAACATAGATGCCGACGCCTTCGGCCGGGATGCTCAGACAGAGGGCCGGCGACCCGCTACCCTTCGCGCATCCCCGGCACGAAAAGCACCTTCCCGCCCGTCATGTCGTGCACGTACTGGCCGAGCCCCTCGGCGGCCCGCTCCAGCGGCAGGCGCGCGCGAACCTCCGTTTTCAGCTCGCCGGCGAGGAGCTTCTGTACTCTGCCGGAGGCCGCGAGCTTGGCGAAGATGCTCTGCGAGCGGAGCCAGTCCGAGAGCCAGAAGCCCTCGACGGACTTGCCCTCGAAGATGAGCGAGCGCGGGTCAACCGCGGCGGCCTCCTGCGAGAGCGTGCCGTAAACAACGGCCTTACTCTTCCGCGGCATCGCCCGCAGCACGCGCCCCGTCATCTCGCCCGCGACGGCGTCGAAGAGGACTGTCGCACGCAGGCTCGCGCACAGCTCGCGTAGCCGCTCGTCAAAATTCTCCTCGGAGCTGTCGAGCACGTGAAGCGCGCCTTCGCCGCGCAGCAGCGCGACCTGCTCGCGGCGCCGCACGACGTTGATGAGCCCGACGCCGCGCGACGCGGCGAGCCGGACAATCATGCGCCCGAGCGCGCCAGCCGCTGCCGTCTGCACGACGGCGCGCACCTGCCGCCTTTGGGCTATGCCCATCAGCGCCCACGCCGTGAAGGGGTTGACGATCATCGCGGCGGCCTGCTCGGTATCAGTCTCCTTCCGCAGCGGTATGCACTGCG
>DASPKR010000632.1:0-2404 GCA_035627975.1 Pyrinomonadaceae bacterium
TGGTCGGGGCCGACGGCCGTGATGAAGATGTCGGCGAAGCCGTCGTTGTCGTAGTCGCCGACGGCGCAGCCGATGCCGTAGATGACCTGGGCGAGCCCCGCCTCGCGCGTCACGTCGCGGAAGGTGCCGTCCTGGTTGTTGCGGTAGAGCGCCGAGGTAGTCTGCGCGCCGCGCTCGCCGGGCCAGCCCGTCGAGTTGACGAGGAGGATGTCCTGCCAGCCGTCGTTGTCGTAGTCGAGGAAGGCGGCGCCCGAGCCCATCGTCTCTGGCAGGTACTTCTTGCCGGCGGCGCCGCTGTTGTGGCGGAAGCGAATGCCTGCCTCGGCCGTCACGTCCGTGAACTCGACGGGGCCGGAGGGGCGCGGCTGCGGCGTGGGCGTCGCCGAGGGGGTCGCGCCCGGAGCGGCGCCCGCCGCCGCGTCGGCGGCGGCCTGCTCCTGCGGCGAGAGCGTCGCGTTCGTCGTGGGGTCTTGCTTGCAGCCCGCGAGAAGAATCAGAACGCAGAAGCCGGCGAGGCGCAGCGTGCGAGGGCGCATCTTTCCTTTTCCCGCCTTGATTGTTATAGACCGCATCACGCCGCCCGCGCCTTCCGTCGCAGCAGGTAAATCTCGATCAGGTTCGCCGCCGGGCCTACGATGAAGAGCGCGTAGTAGGGCGCGTGGACGTTCTCGAAGAGGCGGAGGAGCATCTCGACGAAGGCCACGGCGAAGGCCACGCCCGCCTGCGCGAGCCGCGAGGAGCGCACCGTCGTCTTCGGGTCTGTGATCATGAAGAAGATGAAGAGCTGGTACATCGGCCCCGTTATCGGCGCCGCCTCGGCCGCGAAGGCGTGGCCGGTCAGCAGGCTCCGCAGCGCGGCGAAGGCGAAGAACGACGCGACATAGACGAGCGTGATGTGGAGCCTTTTTACGTGGTAAGTGATGACGAGCCCGAGCGCCCAGATGATGAAGACCGGCCAGAGGTTGTTGCCCCACTGTACCGTGAGCGTCGAGTAGGCCCACGGCGCGACCAACAGCATCATGCAGATGCCGAAGTTCGAGGGGTTCCAGACGTGGCGCCCTCCGGCGCGTATGACGTACTTCGAGAGGATGGAGACGGCGCTGCACAGCGCGAACGGCCACGCGAAGGGCGAGCGCGTCAGGATGCCTACGCTTATGCCGGTGATGTACGCGCTCGCCAGGTGCGGCCACTTGCCGGCGAAGTAGCGGCCGGCGGCGAGCTCGACCGCGACGGCCGTCAGTATCGCGAGCGCCGTCTTCGGGTAGCTCTCCAGTATGCCGTAGCTCAACTGCCCGACGAGCAGTATGAAGGTGATGAAGATGGGGGCGACGAAGCGGCTGTCAATGCCGAACAGCCTCGGCTGCTTCGCCTCGCCCGCCTGCGCCGCCGTGTGTGGAGTGACCGTCGTTGCGCTCATCCAGAACCTCGAACACGAATCAACTACTAATCTTTTACGGTTGGCCGACCTTCACAATCCTGCGCGGGGAGCGCGCCTCTATAAAAACGGGCGCGCTCCGGCGTGTCCCCGCACGCTGGACGCTCAGGGCGGCGTGCAGGTAATAGTCGCCGGGCTTTATCACCTCTGCCATGTTCTTCGGGAACTTCGTGTCAATCTCGGCGGCGGCGTCGCGCCAGTACAGGTCGGCCAGCTCGACCTCTAACGTGTAAGTCTCGCCGCGCTTAATCGCCCTGTCTTCGGCGATGCGGAAGTAGGCCACGAAGCAGTCGCCGCGCGCGCACGCGCCCAAGCCCTTCCCGTAAACGTCAAGGCTGAAGAAGACGTGGCGGTTCTGCTTGAGCAGCACTTCGCCGCGCGCCCGGTTCTCGATCTTCACCGTGGCCTTCGCCGACGACCTCGGGTCGAGAGACGCGCCGGAGGCCGCGACGGAGAGCTTGACGCCCTCGCCCTTCGCCTGCGCCAACGCCTCAGCCCGGCAGCCGAGGACGGCGATGCACGCGGCAGCCGCGAAGAACGCCACTCTCATCATGCCGTGCGCACCTGTTCTCATGCTCAGGCTTCTCTTATGCGATGAACCTTACCGGGCTCGGGCGCCTCGATGGTCTGAATCTTGCCCGAGGGCCAGCGTATGACGGCGCGCTCGGGGCGCGCGCCCCGGCCGAGGCCGAAGTGTAGGCGGCGCTGGTTCTGCGCGCAAAAGCCGTTGCCGCCCGACACCTCCTGCAACTGCTGTTGCCCGTTCCAGTGAACGCGAACCTGCGCGCCGATGGCGCTGCGGTTGCTCGCCGAGCCCTCAAGCTCGAAAGCTATCCAAGCGTTCTCAGGCGCGGCGGTGTTCTTGTAGATGAGGAGCGGCCCCCGCTGGTTTGCAACCACGACATCGAGCACGCCGCGGTTCCAGAGGTCAGCGAGAGCGACGGAGCGGCCGTCGTATGTGTCGCGCGC
>DASPKR010000633.1:0-7333 GCA_035627975.1 Pyrinomonadaceae bacterium
GCAGTACGACCGCCCGTTCTCCGAGCGCGGCGAGCTTGAGATACTGACGGCCGAGCGCGACGAGGCGGGCCACGCACGCGAGTGGCGGCCGATGCGGATTCGCATCACGCGGCTGCACCTCGAAGAGGACGCCGGCAAGAACGTCCACGAAGGGTTGCCGGAGACGGATCGCTTCTCCTACGTCGATCTCAACCGCGCCGGCACGCCCCTCGCCGAGATCGTCACCGAGCCCGACTTCCGCACTTCGTGGGAGGCTTACGACTACGTCAACCATGTGCGCCGCGCGTTGCAGTGGGTCGCGGCGTCGGACGCCGACATGGAGAAGGGGAACCTGCGCTGCGAGGCCAACGTCTCGGTGCGGCGCACGGGCGAGGGCTTCGGCACGAAGGTCGAGCTGAAGAACCTGAACTCGGTGCGCTTCATGCAGCGGGCGATTGAGTTCGAGATTGAGCGGCAGATTGCGCTCATCGAGTCGGGCGGGCGGGTGACGCAGGAGACGCGCCTCTGGGACGAGCGCGAAGGCCGCACGCGCGTGATGCGCTCGAAGGAGGAGGCGCACGACTACCGCTACTTCCCCGAGCCGGACTTGCAGCCTCTCGTCGTAACGGCCGAGTGGATAGAGGGCGTGCGCCGCGAGATGCCGGAGCTGCCGGACGCGCGCCGCAAGCGCTTCACGGAGCAGTACGAGCTTTCTTTTAACGACGCCTCGCTCCTCGTGCGCGACCGCGAGCTCGCTGACTTCTACGAGCGCGCAGCGGCCGCCTCGAACGCGCGCGGCGCTGCGAACTGGCTCAAGGGCGAGCTGCTGCGCGAGCTCGACGCCGCAGGGACAGGCGCCGACGCCTCACCCGTCTCGCCGGAGGAGCTCGGCGCGCTCGTGCGCGCGGTCGAGGAGGGGCGAATCAGCGGCAAGCAGGGCAAGGACGTGCTCGTCGAGATGTTTAAGACGGGGAAGGGCGCCGACGCGGTCATCGAGGAGCAGGGCCTCGCGCAGGTGAGCGACGCGGGCGAGCTCGAAAAGATAATCGCCGACGTGCTCGCCGCGAGCCCGCAGCAGCTCGCCGCCTACCGCGGCGGCAAGGAGACGCTCTTCGGCTTCTTCGTCGGGCAGGTGATGAAGGCGTCGAAGGGAAAGGCTAACCCGAAGGTCGTCAACGAACTTCTGAAAGAGAAGCTGAAGGCGGGGTAAACAGTGGATTACAGGGGGAAGACCGCAATCGTCACGGGGAGCACGAAGGGCATCGGGCGCGCCATCGCGGAGGCATTAGTGCGCGACGGCGTGAACGTCTGCGTGAGCGGGCGGAGCATCGAGGAGGTCTCTGAGACCGTCCGCGAGCTCGACTCTCTGGGCGAAGGCTCGGCCACCGGCGCGGCCTGCGACGTGAGGGTGAACGAGGAGGCCGAGGCGCTCGTCGCCCACACGGTCGAGGAGTTCGGCGGCGTTGACGTGCTCGTTAACAACGCGGGCATAGGTATATTCAAGACGGTCGAGGAGACTTCGCCGGAGGAGTTCCGCGCGGTGTTGGAAACTAACCTGTTCGGCGTCTTCTACTGCTGCCGCGCCGCCATCCCCGAGATGAAGCGGCGCGGGGGCGGCTACATCATAAACATCTCCTCGCTCGCAGGCGCCAACCCGCACCCGCGCATGTCCGCCTACAACGCCTCGAAGTTCGGCCTGAACGGCTTCAGCGAGGCCCTCATGCAGGAGGTCAGGCACGACGACATAAAGGTGAGCTACGTCATGCCCGGCTCGGTCAACACCGCCTTCGGAGGCGACGAGCCGGGCGAAGAGAAGGCGTGGCAGCTTCAGCCCGAGGACGTGGCGCGCGTCGTCACTGATCTGCTCCGCCACGACGCGCGCAGCCTCCCCAGCCGAGTCGAGCTGCGGCCGAGCAAGCCGCCGAGGAAATAGCCCGAATGGAACCAGCAGACCAGATAGCCGAGGCGCGCTCCCGCGCTGGCGAGAGCGACTCGGACAAGTTCAACGACCGTGCGGCCATCATCATCGCCGTGATGGCGATGCTGCTCGCCATCACGAGCCTCGGGGGCGGGAACGCCGCCGAGGACATAATGAACTACAACATAAGGGCCAGCGACACCTGGGCCTTCTACCAGGCGAAGATCATCCGCCAGACCTCGAACCGCCTTGCCGCTGACGCCCTGGAGGCCGAGCTAAGGGCCAGCCAGAACCTGCTGCCCGAGGCGCGCGCCTTCCTCGAATCGCGGATTGACGAGTACCGCAAGACGGCCGAGCGCTACGAGGACGAGCCGGACAGGGAAGACCCGACTAACCCGCTTAAAGGGGAAGGCCGTAAGCAGTTGACTGCGCGCGCGCGCGACTTCGAGTCGCAGCGCGACCGCGCGCAGAAGCAAGACCCTAACTTCGACTTCGCCGAGGCGCTATTTCAGATTGCGATTGTGCTCGCCTCGGTCGCGATACTCGCGGGCTCGCGCATGATCCTGCGCCTCTCCGTCGTCGTCGGGGTGTTGGCCGCGCTCCTGATGATAAACGGCTACTTCCTCTTCCTGCCCGACCTCCTGGGCTGAGGCCGCCCGCGTATGCGTGCCGTGCTCCAGCGCGTGACGCGCGCGAGCGTCCGGGTCGCGGGCGAGACCGTGGGGGAGATAGGCCGCGGCCTCGTAGTGCTCCTCGGCGTCGGCCGCGACGACTCGGAGCGTGACGCGCTCTACCTCGCGGAGAAGACCGCCTCGCTCCGCGTATTCGACGACGCGGAGGGGCGCATGAATTTGTCTGTGGCCGAGGCGGGCGGCGCCCTGCTCGTCGTCTCGCAGTTCACCCTGCACGGCGACGCGCGGAAGGGGCGGCGGCCTTCGTGGTTCGACGCCGCGCAGCCCGAGGCGGCCGAGCCGCTCTACGAACGGTTCGTCGCGGAGTCGCGGCGCCTCGTCGGGCGCGTCGAGACCGGAAGCTTCCGGCAGATGATGGAGGTCGAGCTCATAAACGACGGCCCCGTCACCATCCTGCTCGACAGCAAGAAGCTCTTTTGACTCTCGTTTATTCATCGGAGGCGAAGTGTGAGTAAAAAGCAGGCGCTCTTTGCGGCGCTCCTTTCGTGCTTGATTTCCGCGGCGGCGTGCGGCGGCGGGGGCTCTCAGACGAACGACTACGACGCTGGAGGCGAAGGTAAAGCCAAAGCCGACGTGAAAAAGGGCGTCAAGCCCGAGCCCGACGCCGAGGCGGCCGTGATAGAAGTCGTGAGCGGGACGGATTCCTACGGCACTATCGTCATCGAGCTCTACCCGAACATCGCCCCGAAGATGGTCGAGCGCTTCAAGACGCTCGCGCGCGAGGGCTTCTACAACGGCACGGCCTTCCACCGCGTCGAGCCTGAAGTCATACAGGGCGGCGACCCGAACTCGAAGAACGACGACCCTTTCGACGACGGCGGGGGCGACTCACCCTACCCAGACCTGCCGGCCGAGTTCAGCGACATCCCTTACGAGCCGGGCGTCGTCGGCGCCGCGCGCACGAACGACGTGAACACCGCCAACTGCCAGTTCTTCATTACGCTCGCGCGCGTGCCGCGCTGGGACAACCAGTACACGGTCTTCGGCCGCGTCATAAAGGGCCTCGGCGACGCGCGCATCATCTCCGGCGCCCCCACCCGCGCCGGCTCCAAAAACCCCGACCCCAAGATCGTCATGAAGAGCGTCGCGCTCCAACCCCGCGCGAACTTCCAGTGAGGTGTTAGACGTCAGATGCCGGATGTTAGAAATGCTTAGGGCCGGCGGGGTCATCAACCCGCCGGCCCCTCTTCACTAACACCCAACACCCGGCATCCAGCATCCAGCTAGATCGAGTTGTCCTCGGTCTTGGAGCGCGGGTCTAGCTCGTAGCGATTGCGGTCGCGGCGCTCTATCTTGTCGAGCACGTCTAGCTCCTCGTTGTCCTCGAAGCTGACGCCGACGGCCGCGGCGTTCTCCTCGACGAGCGACTGGTCGGGGGTCGGGTTGTCGCCCGCGACCGACTCGGTGCCGCTGTCGTTCACGTCCTCCCACGAGGCGTCGAGGTCGCCGCCCGCGTCGGAGGGCGAGGCCGCGGTGTGGTTCCGGAGGCGCTGCGCGAGCTGCCCGGGGTCTTTCGGCGCGCGCGCGATCTCCTCCTCCATGAACTGCTCGATCTCCGGGTCTGGAACCACGTCCGGGTTGTTGCTCAGGTACTCGAACTCCTCCGGCCTCTTCTTCGGCATCGCAAGCCCTCCGCTAACCACGATTGTCCCGCCGCTAGTCTTAAAGTGCGGCCAATATAACCCATGACTCCGAACTTCGGCAAACCTCGATGCCGCGGGCATGAGAGGGTGTTGCTTGACGATTGTGGGGCGCGAACTTAAACTTGAAGTTAAATTGACGGCGGTACAACTCAGTCAGTCAGAACTCCCCGGCGTCGGGGGCGGGTTGCGGGCCGAGGCGCGCGGGGCGGCCACATCTGAGAGCTCTTATGCCACACAATCTCTTCAACACACTGCAAGCATTCACGACGGGCGAGGGCGGCGAGGGGCGTTTCTACTCGCTGCCGCAGCTCGAAAAAGAGGGCGTCGGGCCGGTCTCGCGGCTGCCGGTCTCGATACGGATAGTGCTCGAATCGGTGCTGCGCAACTTCGACGGGCGCGTCGTCGAGGAGGACGACGTGCGCGCCCTCGCCAACTGGAAGTCGGAGGCCGAGCGGACGGAGGAAATACCCTTCAAGGTCGCGCGCGTGCTTTTGCAGGACTTCACGGGCGTCCCTCTCCTCGTTGACCTCGCGGCCATGCGCTCGGCAGTGCAGCGCATGGGGCGCGACCCCGAGATAATCGAGCCGCTCGTCCCCGTAGATCTGGTCATTGACCACTCCGTGCAGGTTGACTTCTGGTCGAGCCCGGACGCTCTCCGGCTCAACATGGAGACGGAGTTCCGCCGCAACCGCTCGCGCTACCAGTTCCTCAAGTGGGGCATGCAGGCGTTCAAGAGCTTCAACGTCGTGCCGCCCGGCATAGGCATCGTCCACCAGGTCAACCTCGAATACCTGGCGCCCGGCGTCTTGGAGAAGGACGGCGTCTATTACCCGGACACGCTCGTCGGCACCGACTCGCACACGACGATGATTAACGGGCTCGGCATCGTCGGCTGGGGCGTCGGCGGCATAGAGGCCGAGGCCGGCATGCTCGGCCAGCCCGTCTATTTCCTCACGCCCGACGTCATCGGCGTCAACCTCAAGGGCAGTCTGCGCGAGGGCGTGACGGCGACAGACCTCGTGCTGCGCGTCACGGAGATGCTGAGGAAGGCGAAGGTCGTCGGCAAGTTCGTCGAGTTCCACGGCGAGGGCGCGGCGAGCCTGCACGTCACAGACCGCGCGACGATTGCCAACATGGCGCCCGAGTACGGCGCGACGATGGGCTTCTTCCCCGTGGACGAGAAGACCTGCGAGTACATGCTCTCGACGGGCCGCACGGAG
The DNA here is from genome assembly GCA_035627975.1 of Pyrinomonadaceae bacterium. Taxonomy (GTDB): domain Bacteria; phylum Acidobacteriota; class Blastocatellia; order Pyrinomonadales; family Pyrinomonadaceae; genus QHXN01. The sequence goes on from DASPKR010000633.1 coordinate 5,453, forward strand.
GAGCAGGTCACGACACTTCGGAACTACTACAGGGCGCAGAACCTCTTCGGCGTGCCGCGCGGTGGCGAGTGCGACTACAGCACCGTCCTTGAGCTCGACCTCGCCGAGATAGTTCCGAGCGTCGCGGGGCCGAAGCGCCCGCAGGATAGGATCGAGCTGCCCGAGCTTAAAGACAAGTTCCTCGACCTGCTCTCGAAGCCCGCGGGCGAGAACGGCTACAACAAGTCGGCGGACGAGATAGCACGGCGCTTCCACTCGCGCATCGGCATCAGCGGCACCGAAGCGCCGCACACGCTGATGGGCGGGGGCGGGCAGGACACGGAGACGACGCCGCAGGTCGTAACGACGGAGTCGGCGAGCGGGCTCGGCTCGCAGAGCGAAAAGAACACCAGCGCGCTGACAGAGATAGAGATGATGAACAACCGGCCGACGCCCGACCGCGTCGTCGAGATCCCGGCCGAGGAGTTCCCCGAGGCGCGCGTTGACCTCGGCCACGGCGACGTGCTCATCGCGGCCATCACCTCCTGCACGAACACCTCGAACCCTTCGGTGATGATGGCGGCGGGGCTGCTCGCAAAGAAGGCCGTCGAGCGCGGCCTGAGCGTGCGGCCGTCCGTCAAGTGCTCGCTCGCGCCGGGCTCCCGCGTCGTCACGGAGTACCTGGAGAAGGCGGGCCTTCAGCCTTACCTGAACCGGCTCGGCTTCAACATCGTCGGCTACGGCTGCACGACCTGCATAGGCAACTCCGGCCCGCTCGACCCCCGCATCGAGTCGGTCGTCAACGACCACGACCTCGTCGCCGCGAGCGTGCTTTCCGGCAACCGCAACTTCGAGGCGCGCGTCCACCAGAGCATACGGGCAAACTTCCTGATGAGCCCGCCGCTCGTCGTCGCCTTCGCGCTCGCCGGCCGCGTCAACGTTGACCTCTCCTCCGAGCCGCTCGGGCGCGGCAAAGACGGCGAGGACGTTTACCTGAAGGACATCTGGCCTACGCTCGAAGAGGTCGGCGGCGTGCTGCAACTGGCGACCAACCCCGAGACGTACCGGCGGCTCTACTCGAACTTCGCCGAGGCGAACCCGCTATGGAACGAGATACCGAGCGTGGCCGGGCTGGTTTACGACTGGGAGTCGCAGTCAACCTACATACAGGAGCCGCCCTACTTCGAGAAGTTCTCGATGGAGCCCGGCACCTTCTGCGACATCATAGGCGCGCGCCCGCTCGCCATCTTCGGCGACTCCGTGACGACCGACCACATCTCGCCCGCCGGGGCGATTAAGCCCAAGTCGCCCGCCGGGCGCTACCTGATGCTGCGCGGCGTCGAGGTGCAGGACTTCAACTCCTACGGCTCGCGTCGCGGCAACCACCAGGTGATGCTCCGGGGGACGTTCGCCAACGTCCGCATCAAGAACCTCATGGTGCCGGGGACGGAGGGCGGCGTGACCGTCCTTCAGCCCGTCGGCGAGCAGATGAGCATCTACGACGCCAGCGTGAACTACCAAGCCGCGGGGCTGCCGCTCGTCGTCATCGCGGGCCAGGAGTACGGCACGGGCAGCTCGCGCGACTGGGCCGCGAAGGGGACAAAGCTCCTCGGCGTGCGCGCCGTCGTCGCGCAGAGCTTCGAGCGCATACACCGCAGCAACCTCGTCGGCATGGGCGTCCTGCCCCTCCAGTTCAAGGAGGGCACGAGCGCCGCCACGCTCCGCCTCGACGGCACCGAAGTCTTCGACATCACGGGCCTCGAAAACGGCACAATCCGCCCGCGGCAGGACGTGACGCTCGTCGTCCGCCGCGCCAACGGCGAGACCGTCGAGGCCCCCGTCACCCTCAGGATCGACACCCCCATCGAAGTCGACTACTACCAGCACGGCGGCATCCTGCCC